>NZ_JBSXOQ010000089.1:0-165651 GCF_056859495.1 Sphingobium sp. L-44
GCTATACAGCCAGGCCAAGCTGAGTGCCGTTGCACGGCAACTCAACGAACGGCCAAGGAAAACGCTCGAATATCAAACGCCCGCAGAGCGTTTCCAAGCATGTATTGCCGCCACCCGTTGAACCCACCGTGGATTGCGGACATTCGCGTCACTACAGCAACAGCCATTGAACAATGGCTGCGCCAGCCAGAAGGTATAGAGCGCATCCCCACCAAGGAACGGGGATGGCGTCATCATACTCTCCGAAATCGACGTATCGACACACCTCCTGCCTCTGATGTGCTGCGTATGAGCTCTTACGGAAGCAAATATCCGCGTCATCAAGGTAGCGATGAACAGCTTCTGGCGTGGCGTCAATTGGCAGTTCCCGCTGAAGCTCGCTAGCCAGCCGCTCTACTTCACCCCAATCAGTAGTTCTCGCTCTTCAACAGCCAAGATCGCTGCCAAGCGTCCGCGTAGCTTGTCTATCTCCATAACTACAGCTTATCGGAGCAGACGATTACCGCAATGAGCGTTAACCCCGCTGTTTAACTCCAACGCCGTCCTTTCGCTACCCACCCCATGCCGCCACCTCAGCAAAGGCCGCAATCTCTCTTCCTCCGGGCAGGCGAGGGCAGAGGCCCGCTATCTATCCGCCCGCCTCACGGCATCAGCCGTCGCCGCCCCTCCCACAAATGCCAGCGCATCGCCAGCGCCGCGCCTTCGGCATCCTGGGCGCGGATGGCGGCGACGATCTGTTCATGTTCGCGCAGCATGGTCGCGATCACTTCGGGTGGGCGCGATCGGCTGATGTCGACGCCGGCGCGCATCACCTTGTCGACATCGGCATGGAGCGCGTCGAAGGCGATCAGGAAGGCCGGATTGCCGGTCGCCTCGGCAATCCGGCGGTGCAGTTCCATATCCTCGGCATGGGCCGGCTCGCTCGACAGCAGGGCGGTGCGCAGCATCTCCATCCCTTCCTCGACATGCGCCATCTCGATCGGGCTGCGGCGGGTGGCGGCAAGGCGCGCGGCCTCCGCCTCCAGCACGAAGCGGACCTCATAGCTGCCGAGCGTCGCGGGCAGTTCGGTCGCCGGCATGAAGGCGGCGAGCCGCTGCGACGGGCGGCTTTTCACGAAGGATCCGGCACCCCGCCGCGCCTCGGTAATGCCGTCCGAGGCGAGGCGGACCAGCGCCTCGCGCACGATCGCGCGGGAGACGCCGAACCGCTCCGCCAGCGCCGCTTCCGACGGCAGGCGATCGCCGACCGCCAGATCCTGGTCGTTGATGATCTCGACAATGCCGGCATAGGCATGGTCGGACAATCGGGCCTGGTTCATCGGCGCACCTGTGGATCGCTGGGCAACATCCTGTGCCTCCTAGTCATGAGAGGCTGCCGACGACAAGCGTCAGCAGCACTCTGGTCAGAAGATGCTGCTCGCGACCAGCACCAGCAGCAGGCCGACCACCGCGACCACGGTTTCCATGATCGACCAGGTCTTGAACGTGCCCGGCATGTCGGTGCCGAGATAGGATTTGACCAGCCAGAAGCCGGGATCATTGACGTGGGAGAAGAAGAGCGAGCCCGCGCCGATCGCCAGCACCATCCATTCGGGCTCCACGCCCGATGCCGCGACGAGGCCCTGCATCACGCCGGCGGTGGTGATGGTGGCTACGGTGGCGGAGCCGGTGGCGAGGCGGATGCAGACCGACACGCCCCAGGCGAGCAGGATCGGCGAAATGGCGCCGCCGGCGGCAAAGCGGACCAGCAGGTCGGAAAGCCCGGCCGTCACCAGCACCTGCTTGAGTGCGCCGCCCGCGCCGATCGCCAGGATGATGCCGCCGGCCGGGATCATCGCTTCGGTCCAGATCGCGTTCTGGATCTTGGCATCGGTGATGCGGCGGCCGAACAGCAAAGGCAGCGCCACCAGCACCGCAATCAGCAGCGCGACGACCGGATCGCTGACCCAGCCAAGCCAGTGGAAATGCGGCGCGACCGACGCCGGCAGCAGCGCCACCGCCTGTCCCGCGGCGATCAGCACCACCGGCAGCAGCACGGCGGCGAGCGCCCGGCCGACCGAGGGGGTGGCGACATCGACCTTGACCGGATCGAGCAGCGGCGGGTTCAATTTCACGCCGGGGGCGGTGAAGCGGGCCAGCACGGGGCCGGCGATGATCGCGGTCGGGATGCCGACGATCAGGCCGTAGAGAAGGGTGAGGCCAAGATTGGCGCCGAGCGCATTGACCGCGAGCAGCGGCCCCGGATGCGGCGGCACCAGCGCATGGACGACCGACAGGCCCGACAGCGCGGGCAGCATCAGCTTGAGCTTGGCGGTATCGCCATTCTGCCCGGCGGGCAGCGCGGCGGCGGCCGACGCGACGATCGGCAGCAGCAGGACGAGGCCAGTCTCGAAGAAGAGCGGCAGGCCGATGACGATGGCGGTGAACAGGCTGGCCCAGGGCGCGCCCTTCACGCCGGAGATGCGCAACGCCGAGCGGGCAAGGCCGCCGGCGCCGTCCGACAATTGCAGCATCGCACCGAGGCCCAGGCCCAGCGCCACGACCAGGCCGGTGCCGCCCAATATGGTGCCCGCGCCCTTTTCGACCGCCTTGGCGGTTTCGTCCATCGGCAGGCCGGCGATCAGGCCGACGGTGAAGGCACCGCAGAGCAGGCCGACAAAGGGATGGAGCCGGCCCCGGATGATGAGGGCGATGGAAAGGGCGATGCCGATGACGGCGGCGATCAGCAGGCGATAATCGGCGGGGGTCATCGGCCGATGCCTCCCTGTTTCCCGGCCCGGCTGAACGCCCGGTCACATGGCACCGATCGACGATATGGTAACGCCATCCCCACCCTCTCTTTCCTATGCGTAGCCGGTCATTCGCAGGGCGAATCCCGAAAATCTGTTAGACAGGTTATAGCCGCATTTCGGCCATGCGCTAGGTTATTTCCCGAATATTGCAAATTTTCGCTTGAACCTGTCTGACTGATTCCAGTATCGTTAGCGCTAACGAATCCTTGGGCCGAACAAGGCCCCAACGCGGATCAATCAGAGGGAGAGGCAGGATGCAGGATCTGCATATTCTCGATCGCCAGGACCAGATGGTCCCCGAAGCCCCACATCTCACGCCGACCCAGATGAAGGTGATGCGCTGCGTCCATTCGGGCCTGCTCAACAAGCAGATCGCCTATGAGCTGGGCATGGCCGAGGCGACGGTGAAGGTCCATATGACCGCGCTGATGCGCAAGCTCAACGTCCGCAACCGCACCCAGGTCGCCATCGCCGCCAGCCATTTCGGCTGGATGCGTCCGGCGCTGAGCCGCGCCGCGGACTGAACACCACCCTCTTGGCGGGAGACGCCGCATGGATCGATCGCGACGGGAGTTGATGGGGGGCATCGGCGCCGGACTGGTGCTGGCCGGCATGGGCAGCACCGCCGCCTGCGCCGCGCCACAGCGCAAGCTGGGCTATGCCATTGTGGGCCTGGGCTATTATGCCACGCAGCAGATCATGCCCAATTTCGCCGGTTGCGAGCATGCGAAGCTGGTCGCGCTGGTCAGCGGCACGCCGGCCAAGCTGGCGCAATATGGCAACCAGTACGGCATCCCGAAAACGCATCGCTACAGCTATGCCGAGTTCGACCGCATCCGCGACAATCCCGATATCGACATCGTCTATATCGTCCTGCCCAACAGCCTGCATGCCGAATATAGCATCCGCGCCGCGCAGGCGGGCAAGCATGTGATGTGCGAGAAGCCGATGGCGGTGTCGGTGGCCGAATGCCAGGCGATGATCGCCGCCTGCGCCAAGGCCGGGCGCAAGCTGATGATCGGCTATCGCTCGCGCTTCGAGCCCTATAACAAGCTGGCGATCGAGCTGGCGCGGGGCGGCCATATCGGGCCGACGCGCATCGTCACCGCCGAACATGGCTTCCCGATCAAGGCCGGCCAATGGCGGCTCGACAAGCCCCTGTCGGGCGGCGGATCGATGATGGACATCGGCATCTACAGCCTCAACGCCGCGCGCTACCTGACCGGCGAGGAGCCGGTGGAGGTGAGCGCCATCGCCAGCACCGACCGCAGCGATCCGCGCTTTGCCACCGTCGAGGACCGGATAAACTTCATGCTGCGCTTCCCGTCGGGCATCATCGCCAATTGCGTATCGAGCTACAGCTCGGCCCATAATGGCTATCGGGTGATCGGCACCCAGGGCTGGATCGATATGGAACCTGCGACCCAATATAGCGGCCAGACGATGATGATCCGCAAGGATGGCGTAACCGCGCCGCGCAGCCTGCCGGCGCCGGCGAAGAACCAGTTTGCCGCCCAGCTCGACCATCTGCCCGAATGTATCGCGAACGGCACGGCGCCGATCGTCGCGGGTGAGGAGGGGCTGGCCGACCTGCGCGTGATCGAGGCGATCTATCGCTCGGCTGCGGAGCATCGTTCGGTTAGCCTGCCCGCATGATCGATCGTCGCACCCTGCTGGCCGGGATGGCCGCCCTGCCGCTGACCCACGCCTTCGCACATGCTGCCGACCTGCCGGCCGCGCGGATCGACCGGATCGACCCGGCGCTGGACCGCATCATCGCCCCCGGCGCGCAGGTGGAGATATTGGCGCAGGGCTATCGCTGGGCCGAGGGGCCGACCTGGGCCGCGCCGATCGACGCGCTGCTGTTCGGCGATCCGCCGTCCAACATCGTCTATCGCTGGACCCGCAAGGATGGCGTGTCGCCCTTCCTCTCGCCCTCGGGCCTGCAGACCGCGATCCCCAAGGAGATACGCGAAGCCGGCCTCAACGGCATCGCGATCGACAGGGACGGCCATCTGGTCGGCGCCGACAGCGGCACGCGCGCGATCGTGCGGGTGGACCTCAAGACAAAGGCGCGGACCATCCTCGCCGACCGCTATCAGGGCAAGCGCTTCAACAGCCCCAACGACCTGACCATCGCGGCCGATGGCAGCATCTATTTTAGCGACCCGCCCTATGGCCTGACCGATGGCGACACGTCCTCGCTGCGCGAGATCGGCTTCAACGGCCTCTATCGGCTGACGCCTGACGGCGCGGTGACGCTGATCGACGGCAGCCATCGCCGGCCCAATGGCGTCACCCTCTCGCCCGACGGCCGCACGCTGTATCTGGCGCTGTCGGACGAGAAGCGGCCGCAGGTTCTGGCCTACAGCCTGGGCGCGGACGGCCTGCCCACGGGGCAGCGCCTGTTCCGTGACATGGGCAAGGAACTGGCGGCCGGCGAGCCGGGCCTGCCCGACGGCATCAAGACTGCCCCGGACGGCACCGTCTTTGCCACCGGCCCCGGCGGCGTCCATGTCTGCGCCCCTGACGGTAGGCTACTCGGCAAGATCCGCACCGGCAAGGCGATCGCCAATTGCTGCATCGGCGAGGGCGGCAAGACATTGTTCCTGACATCGGCCGACCGGCTGGCCGCAGTGCCGCTGATATCCAGCAGTGGCTAGCGAGCAATGACGATGTCGGGCTTTGACGGCTGACAACCAATTCGCCACGTCAGTCACGGCCCTTGCTCTCGCAGATCGGATATAATTATTGTGGCGACCAACGCCGAAGCGGTTCCTGACGTGCAAGTGCAACAGCTTTCTCGTCTTTTCCTTCGATATCGATGACACGCCTCGCGGGAAATGGAAGCTCTTTTCCGAGCCAAAATTCATCGTTCTCTGCGATGGCACCGGGTTCATTGTCGAGCATACCCATATACCCGCCATCTATATGCTCACTGACGAGAACCCACATCCGCTCCACGGCGACATTCTCATCGCCGTCATCGACGCTGATCCGAAAAATCACCTTTGCGAGGTCGCCGGGTTCGAGGCTTTCTCACCTTCGCCGGCCGGGTATCCAAAACGCCTCTGGCGCAGCGGCGTGGCGACTTTCGCCATCATCAAGGCACCATCTTTGGCTCTCGCGTTACACGATCTTGGCTCATAGCGACATGTCAGCAAGGCGCTGCCACATACCCAATCGCCGACATTCCGCTATCCACCCTAAGCAGCCGTTCGGTCGACAGAGAGCCTCCGACGTCGCCCGAAGTAATAGCATCTGGCGACGACCATCATCCTCCACTCCCATCGAGTACGCTCGCCCCCTCCCCCTTTACCTCGGCCTGCGGATCGGTCAGCCTTGGTTCGTCATGCGCGGCGAAGGGGACAGCGGATGCGAGTGGGTGGAGCGGCGATCATCGGGGCGGCGTTGCTGGCGACGGGACTGGGGGCTGCGCGTCCTGCCTGGCGCTGGCCCACCCTGCCCGCTGGCGTTGCAGCGCCCGCCATCCCGTCCGACAACGGCATGACCGCTGCCAAGGTCGCGCTTGGCCGCCGGCTCTTTTATGATCGCGCCCTGTCGGCCGATGGCAGCATGGCCTGCGCCGATTGCCACCAGCAGGAGAAGGGCTTTGCCGATGGCCTGGCCACCCATCAAGGCGTGATGGGCGAGATGGGCGTGCGCAATGTGCCCGGCCTCGCCAATGTCGCCTGGCGCAGCGGCCTCACCTGGACCGAGGCCGGCCTTTCGACGCTGGAGCAGCAGGCAATGGTGCCGATGACCGGGACCAAGCCGGTCGAGATGGGACTGGCGCAGGATGATGTCGGGCTGGCCCGGCGGATCGGTGCCAATCCCTGCTATCGCCGGATGTTCGCGGCCGCCTTTCCCGACGCGCCCAATGACCTGGGCTTCGCAAGGGTAACCGCGGCTCTTGCGGCGTTTCAGCGGACGATGATCTCCTTCGGCAGCGCCCATGATCACGGCACATTGTCGCCACTGGCGCAGCGTGGGGCCAGGCAATTCGTCGCAGCGGGCTGTGGCAGCTGCCATTCCGGGCCGGACTTCACCGACAGCAAGACCCATTATGTCGGCACGGCTGTGCCGCAGGAGGTCGATGCGGCCGCCTATGGCGGCAAGCCCATGCCGCCGGGCATCGAGCCGCCGCCCGAGCAGTTCCGTACGCCGTCGTTGCGCAATGTCGCCGTCACTGGCCCCTGGCTGCACGATGGCCAGTCGCCGACGATCGAATCGGCGATCCGCCGCCACGCCGCGCCGATGCTGGTCGATGTCGACATGCCTGCCCTGCTCGCCTTTCTCGACGCGCTGACGGACCATGATTTCCTGAAGAATGCCGCACTGGCCCGGCCGGCCGCGTCCTGCCCCATCCCCGCGTGAGCTGTGCCCGCCTAAAAAACCGCGTTCGAAGGACAAAAAAAGGGCCAGCCCCGAAAGGCCGGCCTTGATAAGTTTTAGGAGAGGATGCCTGAAAGGCCCGTCCTATGTGCAGCGCAGCGCGTTCTTTCGCAATTGCGAAGGGCGGAACCAGCGTTGCAGATATTGCAACTTCATTACCGCCAGGGCGATGGAACAGCAAAACGCCCGGCATCCCTGAGGGACACCGGGCGTTTCAAGTCATTGTTCTGATGCCATTTAGCGAGAGGCCGTTTCCAGCCTCCCGATCAGATCAGCGCGTCAGCTTCTTATAGGCGAGGCGCGTCGGACGATCGGCGGCATCGCCCAGGCGACGGCGCTTGTCTTCCTCATAGGCCTCGAAATTGCCTTCGAACCATTCGACATGGCTGTCGCCTTCGAAGGCGAGGATATGGGTCGCCAGACGGTCGAGGAAGAAGCGGTCATGGCTGATGACCACGGCGCAACCGGCGAAATTCTCGATCGCCTCTTCCAGTGCCGCCAGCGTTTCGACGTCAAGGTCGTTGGTCGGTTCGTCGAGCAGCAGCACATTGCCGCCGCGCTTCAGCATCTTGGCGATGTGGACGCGGTTGCGCTCACCACCCGACAGCTTGCCGACATTCTTCTGCTGGTCCTGGCCCTTGAAGTTGAAGGCGCCGACATAGGCACGGGTCGACATGTCATGGCCGTTGACCTTGACGTAATCGAGACCGTCCGAGACTTCTTCCCAGACATTCTTCGACGCATCGAGATGGTCGCGGCTCTGGTCGACATAGCCCAGGCGCACGGTCGAACCGATGTCGATCTCGCCCGAATCGGGCGTTTCCTGGCCGGTGATGAGGCGGAACAGGGTCGACTTGCCCGCGCCGTTCGGGCCGATCACGCCGACGATGCCGCCCGGCGGCAGCATGAAGGACAGATCCTCGAACAGCAGCTTGTCGCCATAGGCCTTGGAAATGCCCTTGGCCTCGATCACCTTGCCGCCCAGACGCTCGGGCACCTGAATGACGATCTGCGCCTTGCCGGGCGCACGATTTTCCTGGGACGCGACCAGCTGCTCGAACTTGGCGATACGCGCTTTGGACTTGGTCTGGCGGCCCTTGGGCCCCTGACGGATCCACTCCAGCTCGTCATTGATCGCCTTCTGGCGGCCGGTCGCCTCGCGGTCTTCCTGCTCCAGACGCTTGGCCTTCTTCTCCAGATAGGTGGAGTAGTTGCCTTCGTACGGGAAATATTTTCCGCGATCGAGCTCCAGAATCCAGCCGACGACATTGTCGAGGAAATAGCGGTCGTGGGTGATCATCAGCACCGACCCGGCATATTCCTTGAGGTGATTTTCCAGCCAGGTGACGCTTTCGGCGTCAAGATGGTTGGTCGGTTCGTCGAGCAGCAGGATGTCCGGCTTCTGGATCAGCAGGCGGGTGAGCGCGATGCGGCGCTTTTCACCGCCCGACAGGCTTTCCACCGACCAGTCCGACGGCGGGCAACGCAGCGCTTCCATCGCGATTTCGAGCTGATTGTCGAGCGTCCAGCCATCAGCGGCGTCGATCTGCTCCTGCAGCGTGCCCATTTCCTCCATCAGCGCGTCGAAATCGACGTCTTCCGGCGGATCGGCCATCATCATGCTGATCTCGTTGAAGCGGTCCAGCTTGTCCGCCATCTCGCGGGCGCCGTCCTTGACGTTTTCCAGCACATTCTTGGTCGGGTCGAGCTGGGGCTCCTGCGGCAGATAGCCGACGGTGACATTCTCACCCGGCCAGGCTTCGCCGCTGATGTCGGTGTCGATCCCGGCCATGATCTTGATCAGGGTCGACTTGCCCGCGCCGTTCGGGCCGACGATGCCGATCTTGGACCCGCGATAGAATTGCAGATTG
This sequence comes from Sphingobium sp. L-44, assembly GCF_056859495.1. NCBI lineage: Bacteria > Pseudomonadati > Pseudomonadota > Alphaproteobacteria > Sphingomonadales > Sphingobiaceae > Sphingobium > Sphingobium sp. L-44. Next base: position 9,059 of record NZ_JBSXOQ010000089.1, read on the forward strand.
ATGTTGTTCAACACCGGCTTGGGCGCGCCGGGGAAGGTCTTTGTCATGTTCTTCATGACATAGGCATATTGCGATGAGGCGGACATGGGTTCGCGCAGCTCCAAAGGGTATGGACAGGAAAATTTGCGCCGAATTAGCGAAGGCGGAAGCCATTGGCAAATGGGGTATGTCTGAGTAAGCCTTCAGCCATGCAGAAAATCCGATCGGGCCCGCTCGCCGCCCTGCTCCTTGGCAGCATCTTCACCCCCGCTCTGGTCCAGGCCGCCCCGGCCAGCGACGCCGCGATTCGCGAAGCCGCCCTGAAGGATGATGTCGCCTGGGACATTACCGAAGGGCTGACGACCGAAGTCGGTCCGCGCCCGGCCGCCACGCCGCTCGAAGCGCGCGGGCGCGAATGGGCCGCCGCCAAGCTCAAGGCATTGGGCTTCGCCAACGTCCGCATCGAGCCTTATAAGATGCCGCTGTGGGAACGCGTCCATGACGAAGCAGCGATCATCGCGCCCTTCCCGCAGAAGCTGGTCGTCGCGGCGCTGGGCAACAGCGGATCGACCCCGGCTCAGGGCATCGAGGGCGAAATCGCCTATTTCCCGACCATCGCCGACCTACAGGCCGCGCCGGACAGCGCGGTGAAGGGCAAGATCGTGTTCGTCAGCCATGACATGGTCGCCGCCCAGGACGGGTCGGGCTATGGCTATTATGGTGCCGCCCGCCGCCAGGGGCCCAGCATCGCCGCCAGGAAGGGCGCGATCGCGATCCTGGTGAAGTCGATCGGCACCGATCATCACCGCATCGCCCATACCGGCGTGCAGATGTGGGCCGATGGCGTGACGCCGATCCCGGCCGTGGCCGTCAGCGTACCCGATGCCGAGCAGATGGCGCGCGTGGTGTCGCGCGGCCAGCCGGTCCGCGTCCACCTGGCCGCCGTATCGAAGACTGCCAAGGACCAGCCGTCGGGCAATGTCATCGCCGAAATCCCAGGCAACGATCCCAAGGCCGGCGTCATCGTCGCCGCCTGTCACCTCGACAGCTGGGATCAGGGCACCGGCGCGATCGACGACGCTTCGGGCTGCGGCATCGTGGCCGCTGCTGCGTTGCAGGTCGCCAAGGCCGGCACGCCGCGCCGCACGATCCGCATATTGTTCGCCGGCGCCGAGGAAGTGGGCGGCAATGGCGGCCGCGCTTATTATGCTGCCCATGGCAAGGAGCCGCATGCGCTGGTGTTGGAATCGGACTTTGGCGCGGACAAGGTGTGGAAGGTCGACTTCACCCTGCCCGCCGGCCATGAAGCGCTTTCGGCCCGGATCGCACAGGGGGTGGCGCCGCTGGGCATCGTGCCGAGCCGTGACAAGGCGCATGGCGGATCGGACATCGAACCGCTGGTGGAAGCGGGCATTCCGGTGATCGACCTGCAGCAGGATGGCACGCGCTATTTCGACATTCACCACACGCCGGACGACACGTTGGACAAGATCGATCCGGCGCAGCTGCGCCAGAATGTCGCCGCCTGGGCGGTCACGCTCAACATTGCTGCGAATGCGACAGAAACATTGGGCATTAACTGAACTTTTATAGTAGAGAACGCCCCGTCGCGTGATTCTGCCGCTTCACCGACGTCAGAAAAGCATTGATTTGTGCAGCGCACACGTTAATGCGGGTCGCTCGCGTAGGGTCACATTTGTAACGTGCCAGACGCGGCATAATGCTATGGGAGCCGTACACAATGAAGAAGATCGCTGTTGTTTTCGCTTCGGCCAGCCTGATGGCCCTCGCCGCTTGCGGTGAGAAGCCGGCCAACGAAACCGCGAACGCTTCGAACGCCGTCGTCGAGAACGTTGTCGAAAACGCCGCCAACGCTGCTGACAACGCCGCCAACGCCGCCAACGAAGCTGCTAACGCCGCTAACGTTGCTGAGAACGTTGCGAACGCGCACTAATCTCTGCCACGGCGAGATTTCGAAGGGCGGGCCTATATGGTCCGCCCTTTTTATTTGTCCGCGCAATATATGTGGCCCGACATGATTTTCAGGCATTGACGCCGGCGGCGCTCGACCGCTAAGGCGCGCCTGCATCGGGGAGTAGCGCAGTCTGGTAGCGCGCCTGCTTTGGGAGCAGGATGTCGCAGGTTCGAATCCTGTCTCCCCGACCACTTTCCAATATTATCAGCCGGATATACGGCGCCGTTGTTACTACTTCAGCGCGACGCCATCGATCGGCGGACATCGTCCGTTCCGCCAGCCATGGCCATGTCGGCCTGAGCCACCGCCTCGCCGATCAGGATCAGGGTCGGGCGATCATCGGCAAAAGCCTGCGTCACCAACGGCAGGAGATCGAGGCGCGTGCGCAACTGCTGTTCCTGCGGCAGCGAAGCATCGCAGGTGATGAGCGCCGGGGTCGCGCCCGGCAAACCGGCAGCGATCAGCGCGCGGCTGAGTTCCGGAGCGGCCTCGCGTCCCATATAGACGGCCAGGGTGCAGGCCGGATCGGCCAGAGCATCCCAATCCAGATCCAGCGCCTGGCCCCGGCGACTGTGCGCCGTCACGAACTGGACCCGGCGCGCAATCCCGCGCAGCGACAGGGAAATACCCGCCGACGCCGCCACGGCGCTGGCCGCCGTGATGCCAGGGCAGATCCGAACGCGCACGCCGACCGCGCGCAGCGCCGTCATTTCCTCGGTCGAACGGGCGAACATCGCCGGGTCGCCGCCCTTCAGCCGAACCACCCGCTTGCCCGCCAGCGCCGCCTCCACCAGCATCTCGTCGATCGTCTGCTGGTCCTTCGAATGGCGGCCCGACCGCTTGCCGACGCTGACCCGTTCGGCATGATCGGGAATGAGGTCCAATATCTCCGACCCCACCAGCGCGTCGTAGAAGATGATGTCCGCCGCGCAGATCAGCCTTTCGGCCTTGCGCGTCAGCAGGTCGGGATCGCCCGGACCGGCACCGACCAGCCAGACGTCGCCCGGCGCGATGAGGTCATTCGGCTGCATGCAATGTCTCCTGCGAGGTCTGGGCCAGGATATTGGCGATGGCGGGGCGGCAGGAACCGCAATTGGTGCCGGCGCCCAGCGCCTTGCCGATGGCAGGCACGTCGACCAGTTTCTGGTCGCGGATCGCCGCGACGATCTGGTTGAGGCCGATGTCGAAACAGACGCAGATGGTGGCGCCCTTATCCGGCTGGCTGCCCGGCCCGCGGGCGGCCAGCACGGTGGCGCCTACATCGTCGGCCGCCAACTGGCCGATCAGCCAGTCGCGCGAGGGCAACAGCCCCGTGCGGGTGACGAACAGCACGCCGGCCAGCCGGCCGTCCTGGATGATCGCGACCCGGCGACTGCCGCGCACATGATCGATCGCCTCGACCCGCTCGCCCCTGGGCAGGCAGGCTTCCAGCCGGGCGGCATCGCCATTGCCGGCCAGTTCATAGAGCGCCCCGCCCGGCACCGCGACCCGCGTTGCCCAGAGGCAGGGCAGCTTGACGGGCTCCTGCCCGCGCAGGATCAGGAAGCCCCGCCATTGGGTCGAGACCTTCTCGACCGCGGCCGGGGTCGACTTGAAGCCGGGCTGGCCCGAATGCGGATCGACCAGCGGACGCGGCAACAGGCCGGTACGCCCGCCGCTCGATATCTGATCGGTCCAGTGGATCGGGGTGAAGATTTCGCCCGGCCGCTGGCCGTCGCTGATGCTGACGCGGAAGAGGCTGTTGCCCTGCGCGGTCGACACCCTCGCCAGGTCGCGATCGGCCAGGCCCAGCGCATCGGCATCCTGCGGGTGGATTTCGACCAGCGGTTCCTCGCGATGGCGGGCCAGCTTGGGCGCCAGACCCGTGCGGGTCATCGTATGCCATTGATCGCGATAGCGACCGGTGTTGAGCGTCAGCGGCCAGTCGCGCAGCGGCCCCTGCAAATCCATCTGCCTCGTCAGCACCAACCGCGCTTTACCGTCCGGAGTGGGGAAATGCCCATCGGCAAAGGGCCTCCCGCCCCAGCGGAAACTGTCCATCGCGTCATAGGCGTCGTTGCCGATTGCCGCCTGCGCCCGCAGGTTGAGCAACCGCTGCCCCTCATTCTGATAGGCGGTCATGCGCGCATGTTCGCGCCAGATGTCAGCCGGCCGATCATAGGCGAAGGCGTTTTTCCAGCCCATGCGACGGGCGACCTGGGTGATTATCCACCAGTCGGGCCGGGCCTCGCCGGGCAATGCCATGAACGGGCGCTGGCGGCTGATGGTGCGGTCCGAATTGGTGACCGTGCCGTCCTTTTCGCCCCAGCCGGCGGCCGGCAGCCGGACATGGGCATGGGCGCTGCTGTCGGTGTCGGCGATGATGTCCGATACGACGAGGAAGGGGATCGCCTCCAGCGCGTCACGCACCCGGCCGGCATCGGGCAGCGAGACGGCGGGATTTGTCGCCATGATCCAGAGGGCCTTGATCCGGTCTTCATCGATGGCGCGGAACAGGTCGACGGCCTTCAGTCCCGGCTTGGTCGCCATCTGTGGCGCAGCCCAGAAGCGGCCGACACGAGCGACATTCTCCGGCGCGAAGTCCATATGCGCGGCGAGCGTCGAGGCGAGGCCGCCAACCTCACGCCCGCCCATGGCGTTGGGCTGGCCGGTGATGGAGAAGGGCGCCGCGCCCGCCTTTCCGATGCGCCCCGTGGCGAGGTGGACATTGATGATCGCATTGACCTGATCTGTGCCGCGGATCGACTGGTTGATGCCCTGGCTGAACAGGGTGACGGTGCGTGAGGTCGCCGCGAACAGTTCGAAAAAGGCCTTCAACAGCGCCGGGTCGATGTCGCAGGTCTGGGCCGTCGTCCACAGGTCATGGCCGGTGCGGACATGATCCCAGAATCCGTCGGGCGCGTTCACATGATCGGTCAGATAGGCCGGATCGGTCACGCCCTGTGCATCGCACCAGGCGAGCAGCCCGGTCATCAGCGCGACGTCGCTGCCGGGCCGGATCGGCAGATGAAGGTCAGCGCCCTCACAGGTTTCGGTGCGGCGCGGATCGATCACGACCAGCTTCGTGCCGCGCGCGGCGCGGGCGGCCTGGATACGCTGATAGACGATCGGGTGACACCAGGCGGTGTTGGAGCCGACAAGGATGATGAGGTCGGCCTGCTCCAGATCGTCATAGCTGGCCGGCACCACGTCCTCGCCAAAGGCGCGGTTGTGGCCGGCGACCGCGCTCGACATGCACAGGCGGCTGTTGGTGTCGATGTTCGCCGAGCCGATGAAGCCCTTCATCAGCTTGTTGGCGACATAATAATCCTCGGTCAGCAACTGGCCCGAGACATAGAAGGCCACGCTGTCCGGGCCATGACGCTCGATCGTCTCGCGAAATTTCTTCGCGACCAGATCCAGCGCCTTGTCCCAACTGGCGCGGCGCTTGCCGATCATCGGGTGCAGCAGCCGGCCGGTCAGCGCCACCGTCTCGCCCAGATGGGTGCCCTTGGAACAGAGGCGCCCGCCGTTGGCCGGATGTGCCTCGTCCCCCTTGATGATCACCGAGCGCGGCCCGGTCGGCGTGGCGGCGATGCCGCAGCCGACGCCGCAATAGGCGCAGGTGGTGCGGATCGCCTGTGCCATCAGGCCGCCTTTGCCGCACTGGGCACGGGAATGACTGCCTCGCGCAGCAGGAAGATGCGGCCCGCCTCCACCTTGAGCGGGATGGTGGGCACACAGCCCTCATCGCTGCCCAGCGCCTTGCCGGTCTTGAGCGAGATGTTCCAATTGTGCAGCGGACAGGCAACGACCGATCCATGGACAATGCCCTGGCTCAGCGGCCCCTGCTTGTGCGGGCATTTATTGACCAGCGCGTAGAACTGATTGTCCTGCGTGTGAAAGATGGCGATTTCCTCGCCGCCGCGCACCGGCAGGGTGCGGGCATTGCCGGGCGAGATCTGATCGACGGGACCGATGTCCAGCCAGGTGCCGACTTGGGTGTTCGGGATCATGCGAGCGTCTCCATGGGGCGGACTTCGGCCAGATGCTGGTGCAGTTCGGCATCCTCGCCGGCGGCGCGACGCGCCCAGGGATCATCCTGCATGAACTGCTGCGAGAAGAGGAAACGGGCGCGCAGCGCTTCGCGGCCGACATCATCCGCGACGATGCGGCCCTTCACATAATCGACGCCGACGCGCTCGATCCAGGGCGCGGTGCGCTCCAGATAGCGGGCTTCCTCACGATAAAGCTGGATGAAGGCGGCGCAATAATCGAGCGCCTCCTGCTCGGTCGCGACCTTGCACAGCAGGTCGGTGGCCCGGACATGGATGCCGCCATTGCCGCCGACATGCAGCTCGTAGCCGCTGTCGACGCAGACCACACCGAAATCCTTGATCGTCGCCTCCGCGCAGTTGCGGGGGCAGCCCGACGCCGCGATCTTGAACTTGTGGGGCATCCACGAGCCCCAGGTCATATGCTCGATCTTGACGCCAAGGCCGGTCGAATCCTGGGTGCCGAAGCGGCACCATTCCGACCCCACGCAGGTCTTCACCGTGCGCAGCGATTTGCCATAGGCATGGCCCGACACCATGCCGGCGGCATTGAGATCGGCCCAGACGGCGGGCAGATCTTCCTTCCTGATGCCGAAAATGTCGAGCCGCTGGCCGCCGGTCACCTTCACCATCGGGGCATTATATTTTTCGACCACGTCGGCGATCGCGCGCAGTTCCTTGGGGTTGGTGAGCCCGCCCCACATGCGCGGCACGACCGAATAGGTGCCGTCCTTCTGGATGTTGGCGTGCATCCGTTCGTTGACGAACCGGCTGCGCTGGTCGTCCTGATACTCACCCGGCAGCGCGCAGAGCAGATAATAGTTGAGCGCGGGGCGGCAGGAGGAACAGCCCTCCGGCGTCGACCAGTTCAATTTCTGCATGACTTCGGGGATCGAGCGCATGTCCTGCGCCACGATCTCGCGACGGACATCGTCATGGGTGAAGCTGGTGCATTTGCACATGGTCTTCGGCCCCGACTGGACATCGTCGCCCAGCGTTAGCGCCAGCAGGGTTTCAACGAGGCCGGTGCAACTGCCGCAGCTGGCCGACGCCTTGCAGGTGGCGCGGACCGCATCCAAGCTGTGCGCACCCTTGGCGATGCAGGAGACGACCTGGCCCTTGCTGACGCCGTTGCAGCCGCAAATCTCGGCTTCGTCCGAGAGCGCCGCAACGGCCGCCTTAGGGTCCAGCGCGCCCCCTCCCGAGGCGAAGGCCTGGCCGAAGATCAGCATGTCGCGGATGTCGGCGACATTTTCCTCGCGCTTGAGGAGATCGAAATACCAGCCGCCATCAACGGTATCGCCATAGAGCACCGCGCCGATCAGCTTATCGTCCTTGACGATGACCCGCTTGTAAACGCCACGCGAGGCGTCGCGCAGGACGATATCCTCGCACCCCTCACCGCCGGAAAAGTCCCCGGCGGAGAAGACGTCCAGCCCCGCGACCTTGAGCTTGGTCGAAGTGACCGAGCCCTTGTAGCCACTATGCTGGTCGGTCAGGCCATCGGCGAGGCTGCGGCACATGTCCCACAGCGGCGCGACCAGGCCATAGACATTGCCGTCATGTTCGACGCATTCGCCGACCGCCAGCACATCGGCATCGCTGGTGACCATATGATCGTCGACCTGGATGCCGCGATTGACGGCCAGGCCGGCGTCGCGGGCCAGCGCGGTCGCGGGGCGGATGCCGACCGCCATCACCACCAGACTGGCCGGGATTTCGCGACCGTCCTTCAGCCTTACGCCCTCAACCTTGCCATCGCCATAAATGGCTTCGGTATTGGCGCCGGTCAGGATGGTCTGGCCACGTCCTTCGAGTGCGGTCTTGAGCAGCCAGCCGGCCGCCTCGTCCAGCTGCCGCTCCATCAGCGTGTCCATCAGATGGATGACGGTCACCTTCATGCCGCGCAGGGTCAGGCCATGGGCGGCTTCGAGGCCGAGCAGGCCGCCGCCGATGACCACCGCGCTGCCGCCATCGGCAGCGGCGGCGAGCATGGTGTCGACATCCTTCATGTCGCGGAAGCTGATGACGCCGGGCAGATCCTTGCCGGGCACGGGAATAATGAACGGATCGGAGCCGGTCGCGATCAGCAGCTTGTCATAGCCGATGGTGCGGCCCGACTGGCTGGAAACGGTCTTTGCGGCCCGGTCGATGGCCTTTACCGGATCGCCGGCGATCAGTTCGATGCCATTGTCGGCATACCAGGCGGCGTCGTTGATGACGATCTGCTCGAACGTCTTTTCACCTGCCAGCACCGGCGAGAGCATGATGCGGTTATAGTTCACATAGGGTTCCGCACCGAAGATGGTGACGCGATAGCGTCCCGCATCCCGCGCCAGCAATTCCTCGACCGCGCGGCAGCCGGCCATGCCGTTGCCGATGACGACCAGATGCTCGCGCGCTTCCGCCGAGAGCCGCAGGACATTGTCCTCATCCTGCGTGACCGGGTCGATCCCGTCCTGAAAGTCCATCCCCGTTACTCCAGAAAAGAAAAAAGCCGCCATCCAGACCCTCGGGGATTGAAACCCGAGAGTCTGGATGGCGGCTTTGCCATCATCTAGTGCCTTGCCGGTCCTACCCTGAACCGTCGCAGCGATGTGAAGCGGGACATCCTTGTCCCTTGCAGTGCAGCATATGGGGAATCGCCCGAACGCTCAAGCGATTCCTCTCATGGCTTTTCAATCAGATGCTCCAGTCGGCCTGAAGCCACAATTTGTCGGTATCGGTCGCCATCGCCCGCGCATCATAATGGGCGTAGCGCACCGACAGGGCGGTCCTGCGCAGCTTCGCAGATGCGATCAGATCCCACTCATTACCATAATGCTGGTCGAGCCGATCGCTCTCGAACCGGTGCCAGGTCGCGGCCAGTGCGACGCCCGACAGCGGCCCTATCTGCTTCCAGCCATAGCCGGTGCCGACATAGAGGTCGCGCATGCCGTTGGCGGGCGTGGTCAGGAACTTGTCGGCCCAGCCCTGGAACTTGAAATTGGTGCCAAGCGGCGTCTGGAAGCTGGTGAGCGCCGTGCCGTGACTGGCGCCCAGCACCTCATAGCCGGCATTGAGCTTCCAGCCATGCAGGTCGAGGGTCGCATCCGCCAGCCAGTAATCAGCGGCATAGTCATTGGGATTGCGATGATAGTCCGACTGGCGGGCATAGCTGAGCTGATAGGCGACCTTGGCAGACTTGGAGAGCGGCTGGTTGCCCGCCAGGCGCACGCCATAGGTCTGGCTCGACAGGCGATAGGCCTGCACCGCCGCCTCGTCCTGATCGACCAGATAGGCAAAGCCGCTGACCGTACCCAGCGGCGTGGCATAGGAGAGATTGGCGAGAATATTGTCGCCGCTGACCGCCTGCTGGCGCGCGCCCTTGCCCTGCAAGCCCCAGATGGTGCGTACGCTCCAGGCATAGGAGACATCCAGTTTCAGCCCCTTGGCCGGGGTCAGTTCGGCCCGCACCGCGTCGAAGGTCTGGCCATTGTCGCGGAAGGCGACATTGCCAACGAAGCGCTCGTCATCCAGCACGATCTTCTGCCGTCCGCCGGTCAGGGTCAGCGCCTTGGTCCGATATTGCAACTGGGCGATATAAAGGGCGACATTCTGCGGATCGGCCACCAGCGGCTTGGTCGCTGCATTGTCGAAACCGTCGAAATAACGGTCGATGACCGCCAATGTCCCCTGCCCCACCAATGTCGCCGACAGCGCGCCGCTGCTGGCCGTCAGGCCGGCGCGGGCCCGGACGGTGAGCGCATCGGCCTGCTCCGCCAGGCCATCCTGGTCGACATGTTCGTAGCGCAGCCGCGCCTCGGCGACGGGTTTCAGCTCGATCTGCTGGGCACAAGCAGGCCCGGCGACGGCCAGCGCGGCCGTCGTTGCGAGAAGATATTTCATGGATGATCGTCCCCCCTCGGACGGAAAGAGCGTGGTTCGGGGCGGCAGTCCTCAGAAGGAGGCCGCCGCCCTCCTCTCCAACTCAGATGCGGGCGCCGCTGGTCCAGTTGGCGCGCCACTTCGCCTTGACCAGCCCCACGCCCAGCAGGGCCAGCACCGCAAGACCGGCGAAGATCAGGAAGCCGGGTGCGAAGCTGCCGGTCAGTTGCTTGGCCAGCCCGAGCGAACTGGCGAGGTAGAAGCCGCCAATGCCGCCCGCCATGCCGACAAGGCCGGTCATCACGCCGATTTCCGCCTGGAAACGCTGCGGCACCAGTTGGAAGACCGAGCCGTTGCCGGTGCCCAGCGCCAGCATGGCGAGGACGAACAGCGCCAACGCGCTGGCCAATGTCGTCGCCTGCGACACGCCGGCCAGCGCCAGCGCCGCCACGACATAGACGATCATCAGCGCCTTCACGCCGCCGATCCGATCCGCCAGCGCGCCGCCCATCGGCCGCACCAGCGACCCGGCGAAGACGCAGGCAGCGGTGCAATAGCCCGCGATGATCGGGGTCAGCCCGAACTGGTCGGTGAAATAGATGGGCAGCGACGCCGCCAGCCCGACGAAACCGCCGAAGGTCACGGCGTAGAAGGCCATCAGCCACCAGGCGTCCGCCGTCTTGAGCGGTTCGAAATAATCGACCAGCCGCTTGGCCGGCGGCGCATTGGGCGCATCCTTGGCCATGATCATATAGGCGACGAAGACGATCGACAGCGGGATGCAGGCCAGGCCCAGCACCGCGTTCCAGCCAAATGCCTTGGCCAGCATCGGCGCGAACAGCGAGGCCAGCACCGTGCCCGAATTGCCCATGCCGGCAAGGCCCATCGCCTTGCCCTGATGCTCGGGCGGATACCAGCGGCTGGCGAGCGGCAGCGCGATCGCGAAGCTGGCGCCGGCAAAGCCCAGGATCACACCCAGCACCAATGTGCCGCCGAAACTGTTGACGCCCATCAGCCAGGCCAGGAACAGGCCGGCGATGACGATGATCTGGCTGATCGCGCCCGACCGCTTGGGGCCGATGCGATCGACCAGCAGGCCGTTGACGACGCGAAGCAGCGCGCCGGCGAGCGTCGGTGTTGCCACCATCAGCCCCTTTTCCGCCGGCGTCAGCGCCAGCGTCTTGGCGATCATCGGCGCCAGCGGTCCCAGCAAAACCCAGACCATGAAGGCGAGGTCGAAATAGAGAAAGGCGGCAATCAGGGTCGGCGCGTGGCCGGCCTTCCAGAAGCTTGTCGTGGCGGTGGCCGATGTGGCCTCCCCTTCGCGGTCCCAATAAGCAGTAGCCATGATGCGTCCCCCAACCAATGGAATTGGAAACGAAAAAAGCCGCAGGCCGGACGCGCGCACTCATGGCGTGGTCCGGTCAGCGGCTTTGCTGCGAAAAATGGATGGAATGGCGATCCCACCCTTGGGACGGCGCATTCGTCTGGACGCGCCTCGTCGCGCGATCCTTTATCTTATCCCGTAGAATGCATTATGTTGCAAGGCACAAATTCGCCCCATAATTCAACGCTACGGCGCAGAATCCCGTAGGAAATCCTCGATCCGTTCGGGGTCGAAGATTCGCCCGTCGAAAAAGCGATCCGGGCCAAGCGTCAGGTCGCCGCGATGGGCACCGACCGGCATTGGGACACTGACCGCGCCTTCCAGCTTCATGCTGGCGCCGGGCATCGGCAAGCCGCTATCGACCAGCGCCCGGCGGAAGATGTCCGGCCGGAAAACGGCGGCGGCGCGTGCCGCAGTGTCCGCATCATGGGCAACCATGCCCCAGCGCACCAGCTGCGAATAGATCCACAGCGCCTGGCTGCGCCAGGGGAAGGCGGTCGCTTCGCGCGCGAACAGCATGAAGTCGGGATTGATTACCGGTGCTTCACCTAGCCGTGCGCCGATCTGCCCGGACAAGGCACGCAAGATCAACTCGGCCGGCTGGTCGACATAGCGCGGGTCGGACAGGAGATCGGCGAGCGCCTCATGATGCGCAGGATCGTCGCACCAGGCGGCCGACCGGGCGAGCGCGCGCAGCAAGCGATCGACCGTTTCCGGGTTCGCCTCCAGCCAGTCCTGCCGAAAGGCCAGAACCTTCTCCACGCCGCGCTGCCAGATGCGTTCGCCGATCGCGACGGTTTCGGCGAGCCCGGCCTCGATCGCCGCGCTGCCCCAGGGTTCACCGGCGATGAAGCCGTCAATTTCGCCCGCCCGCATCGCTTCCACCGTCAGCGAGGGCGGCAGCACGCGCAGCACGACATCCCGATCGGGATCGATGCCCGCGCTCGCCAGCCAATAGCGCAACATGATCGCATGGCTGGAAAAGCGGTGGACGACACCGATCACCGGCTTGCGCCGCCATAGCCCGATCGCGGCGGCAAAATCATGGGCTGTGCCCAGCGGATCAGCGAGCCGCCGGGCGATGTCCGGTTCCAGTGCCTTGGCGAAGTCCGGTGCCATCACCAGCATATTGCCGTTGACGTTGAGCTTGTAGGGCGCGGCCAGTGCGGCGGGCTGCTGGCTGAGGCCAAGCGTCACCGCCACGGCCAGCGGCGCCAGCATCTGCGCGCCCTGCACCTGGCCATAGACCAGCCGGTCGCGCAGCGTCGCCCAGCTGGTGGTGCGCACCAGATCGAGCGCGATCCCCTCTTCCTCGGCAAAGCCCCGTTCGCGCGCGACCGCCAGCACGGCCACGTCCGTCAACGGCAGAAAGGCTATCCGCAGCAACTCGCTCATATGCCCCCTCCCAACAGGTCGCTGGCGGTAATCAGCGCCTGTGCCACGTCCACGATCTTCTTGCCCTGGTTCATCGCGCTCGACCGCAGCAGCGCATAGGCATCCTGCTCGGACAGGCTGCGCTGGTTCATCAGGATCGATTTCGCCCGGTCGATGACCTTGCGGTCGGCGAGCGCCGTGCGCGCCTCGTCCAGTTCCGTCTGCATCCGGGCAAAGGCGTTGAAGCGCCGCACCGCCAGTTCCAGCACCGGCTTCACTCGCTCCTTGCGCAGGCCGTCGACGACATAGGCCGACACGCCAGCATCGATCGCCGCGCCGATCATCGCATCATCGGACTGATCGACGAACATCGCGATCGGCCGGGCGAGCGCGCGGCTCACCGTCAGCATCTCCTCCAGCGTGTCGCGGCTGGGGCTGCCAAGATCCATCAGCACCACATCGGGCGCCATCCGCTCCAGCCGGGCAACGAAGGCGCCACGCGGCGGGACGATATGAATATCGTCATAGCCCGCCTCACGCAGCCCTTCTTCCAGGACCGTCGCTCTCAATCCGCTGTCGTCGATGATGACAATTCGCATGGCGCCCCTTTGGATACGCCCATAGCAGCAGTCCGACGGCTCAGGTCAATCGAAAGCGAACGGCAATCGCCGGATCATTTCCGCATGCCGCCGGCGACAATGTCATCCACATCATGGATGACGCCGTTCATCATCACCTTTTTCACCTTGAAGGTGTTGGCGATGTCGGCGCGCGGATCGCCGTCGACCAGCACGATGTCGGCCAGCTTCCCGGCCTCCAGCGTGCCAGCATCCAGGTTCAGATCCTTCGCCGAATTGACGGTCGCGGTCTGGAGTGCCTGGAACGGCGTCAGCCCCGCGTCTACATAGGAGGAGATCTCCGCATGGAGATTGTTGGCGATCATCGTGTCGGTGCCCGCCGTCACCAGCGTACCGGCATCATACATCTTCTTCAGGCTCTTATATTGCCCCTCCAGCAACGGGCGCAGCATGCTGGCCATCGGATCGGCTTCGGTGATCGTTTCCCGTGCCCAGACCGGATAGAGATTGAGGCGCGGGTCGTCCTTGTAGCCGGGATGCTTGGCGAGATAAGGCGTCATCGCGCCGAAATGGGTCGGCGTCAGCGTCCGGCCGCTGCGGCCGAAAAGCTGGATCACATCTTCATAGGCCATGCCCTGCGGCCCCTGCTTGGGCGAATAGCCGCGCCGGCTGGTCGCGCCCATATGCTCGGTGCCATCCACGCCGGAAAAGGCCGCCGGGAAGATTTCATGGCCACTCACTGGGATGCCCATCTCATGGGCGGCGCGCACGATCTGCCGCTGGAACAGGTCGGGCATGCGCACATAGCTCTTGATCATGTCATAATGGAGCGCGCGCATGCGGGTGAATTCCCGCTCCAGATGGGCCGGGCTGGAGACCGCCACGCCCATCTTGTAATAGACGCGCTGCCATTCGAGCAGCGGTCCCGCGACATAGAGGCGCGGCGACAGGCGCACGCCGGATTCCGCCGCCTCTCGATCCTCCACTGCATCATAGATTTGCGTGCCCGGATCGCGCACCGTGGTGATGCCATAGGCAAGCCAGGCCCGTTCCAGATTGGAGCCGAAATCCTTCTGGGCATGGGAATGATGCTCGATCAGGCCGGGAATGGCGGTGAGGCCCGTACCGTCGACAAAATGCTCCGCCTGATGCAGCGCGGGATCATGGTCGCGGATTTCGGCGATGCGGTGGCCGTCGACGATGATATCCTTGTCATGCTGGGTCACGTCATGGACGGAGTCGACCAGATTGCTGACATGGATGACCGTGCGCCCGGTCGGGTTGGCGATGCGATATGTCAGGTCCAGCGGAATGTCGGTGATCGCACCGGTTTCGGTGTCGAGCGACTTCAGCTTGTCGGCCGACTGGAACAGGATCGTCTTGTTGTCGCCGGCCCAGCTCGGGAAATAGGAGATGTCGGAGGTGTAGGAGCGCGGCGGCCCCAGCGGCTTGCCGTCGGCGGCCACCGGCCAGATCTTCAGCAGCCCCTCATAGATGGCGGCCATCTTCGTCCCGTCGGGCGACCAGGCAGGGCCACCACCGGCGCGGGTATCCATCGACATATTGGGTTCGGGCAGTTGCCAGAAGGGTTTGCCCACGCCATCGGTCGGCACCATGTAGACCTGGTTGGTTCCCTCTCGGAAGCTGTTGGAATATTTGTAGGATAACGGGATGGCGACATATTTTCCGTCGGGCGACCAACTGGGGCTGCCGGGCTGGCCGAGCGATCCCTGAAGGCGGGTGATCTTGCCGGTCGCGACATCCACCACGCACAGGCCGGCAACGCCCCAGCGCCCGTCGACATCGATATAGGCGATCCGCGTGCCGTCATGCGACCAGGCGGCACCCAGCGGCTGGGTGTCGATGTCGGTCAGCCGGCGATCCTTGCCGGTCTTCATGTCGCGGATCCACAGCTGTGGCAGGCCGCCGCCCTTGTCGGAGGTATAGACCAGGCTCTGGCCATCGGGCGACCAGGCCGGATCGGTGTCGAGCGCGCCATCCTTGGTCAGATTCTCCGGCACCCCGCCCTTGGACGACATGACATAGAGGTCGCCGAGCGCGGCAAATGCGATGCGGCTGCCGTCGGGCGACAGGGTCGGATGGACGATGCCCAGTGCCTTGCGCGGCGCAGTCGAATCCCAGTCGCGCTTGGCGCGGGTGTAGCTGGGCTTCACCACCTCCAGCGTGGCAGCGAAGTTGACGGTCGACAGGCTGGCGCCCTTGCGGCTGCGGATCTTGCCGTCGGACACATAATAATAGCCGCCCTTCCCCCAGGACACGCGGAAGGGGAAGACATTCTCGGCGCCACTGACGGCCTTGCCATCGACCTCCAGACGGCTGCCCTGGGCATCCTGCACCACATAGGCAAGCTCGCCGCCGGGGCCGAAGGAGGGCGCATCGATCTTGCCCTGCACCTGCTTCAACAGGCTTTCCTGCCCATCGGCAAGGGCCGTGACATAGAGGGCGGTCTTGGCGCCGTCCGTGCCGGAATAGGCGATGCGCGCGCCGTCGGGCGACCAGCTGGGCATGCGATCCTCGCGCCCGTTGCTGCTGACCTGCTTCATCGCGCCGCTGGCGATGTCCAGCGTCCAGATGTCGTAATTGCCGCTGCGGTCGGACGAGAAGGCGATCGTCCGGCCGTCGGGCGACCAGACCGGCTCGCGATCATCATAGGCGCCCTCGGTCAGCTTGCGCATGTCGCTGCCGTCCGGCTTGATCGTCCAGAGATCATAATTGCCGTCGCGATAGGAAAAATAGGCGAGGCGCGAACCGTCGGGCGACCAGACCGGCTGGCGGGCATCGTTGAAATAGTCGGTGATCCGCTTCGCCTTGCCGCCGCTGGTCGGGATGATCCACAGGCTGCCCTGCAGGTCGACCGCCAGCCATTTGCCGTCGGGCGATACCGACACCGCCATCGACGTGCCTTCATGCACATCGAACGCGACCGGGGTCTCGCCGCCGGGCGGGGGGAGATTGGCGGGCTGGGCATAGGCCTGAACGGCGCCGGCCGACAACAGGGCCAGCGACAGAAGCTTGAAGGCAGATTTCATCGGATCGATCCCCTTACCAACCAAATATATAGCGTTCGCGGCGCACATCCGCGCCGCCCCGCAGCGTGCCGCTGCCCGGCACCACGCCAGTCGCGACGATGCCGGTCGAGACCGCGAACGGCCCCAACACGTCCAGCTTGTGACCGCGCGCGGTCAGATCGTCGCGCACCGCCTCTGGCACGCGATCCTCGATTTCCAGCACGCCCGGCTCATCCTTCTTGATGCCGAAGGAGCCATGGAAATGATTGGAATTGATCCGCGGCGCCTCGATCGCGGCCTGGAGCGGCTGGTTAAAGGCCAGTACCCGCAGCAGCACATTCATGATCTGCTGATCCTGATTGTCGCCGCCCGGCGTTCCGATCGCCAGATAGGGCTGGCCGTCCTTGAGCACCATGGACGGCGACAGGGTCGTGCGCGGCCGCTTGCCCGGCACCAAGACATTGGGGCTCTCGGGATCAAGATCGAACACGGTCAGGCGGTTGCTCATCGGCACGCCGGTATCGCCCGCAATATAGGCACCGCCCAGCATCCAGCCGGAACTGGGCGTGCAGGAAAAGAGATTACCGTCCTTGTCCACCACCTCGATCGCGGTCGTGTCGGCGGTCGGCTTGGGCGGGGCTTTCAGCATATGCGGCGTGAATTGGGGCGTGGTCCGCGCCCTGCCCTCGAACGCCCAGGGATTACCGAAGCGATGCTCCAGTGAGGCACGGGGACCGATCTGCCTGGCCCGCTGCGCCGCATAGTCCTTCGACAACAGCCCCTTCATCGGCACCGTCGCGAAATCGGGATCGCCAAAATACATGTTGCGATCGTCAAAGGCGAGCTTGATCGCCTCGGCAACGGTGTGGAGATAGGGCGCCGAGCCCGGCTCCATCGTCGCGATCCCGGCCGCCTCGGCAATGTTGAGCGCCATCAGCATGGCCGGCCCCTGGCTCCAGAAACCCGCCTTACAGACCTGATAGCCAAAGACGCTGGTCATCGCCGGCGCCTCGACCTTGCCCTTGTACTTGGCGAGATCCTCGTAGCGCATCAGACCGCCGTCCCGCTCCATCGCGGCGCCGATCCGGCGGGCGATGTCGCCCTTGTAGAAGGCATCGCGCCCGGCCTGGATCGCGGCCTTGCGATCCTTGGTCTTCTTGAACGCCGCCGCGTCCGCGTCAGCGATGATCCGCATCGTGCGGGCGAGGTTGGGCTGGCGGAAAATTTCCCCGGTCCTGGGCAATTGGCCACCGGGATAATAGGCGTCGTAGGCGTCCTTATATTTGGACGTCGCCTTCTGCTGGCTGACGAACACTTCGGCCAGGAAATTATACATGACGAAGCCGTCGGCCAGCTCGATAGCGGGCTGCATCACTTCATGCAGTCCCATCGTGCCGTTGAGCTGGAGCGCGAGCGCCATCGCATCGACCATCGCCGGCACGGTGCCGCCATTGGGGCCATTGCCCGGAATGACGCCGGCATCGGCGAACTTGTCGGGCGTGGCCAGCCCCGGCGCGACGCCCTGGCCGCTGATCAGCGACACCTTCTTCGTCTTGCCGTCATAGATGATGGTCGGCGCTTCACCGCCAAAGCCGAAATGCGAAATCTCGGTCACGGCCGCGGCGAAGACCGCCGCGACGCCCGCATCGGTAGCATTGCCACCGGCCAGCAGGATGCGCGTCCCCGCCGCAACGGCATAATGACGTCCTGCCGCGACGATGCCGAACTGGCCGACGATTTCCGGCCGCAACGTTTCGCCTGCGCTAACCAATCTGGTTGGTTCGATCGCCGCCTTGCCGGGCTTTGCCGGTTCATTGCCCGCCTGGGCGGAAGCCGGCCCGGCACCCGCGACCAAGGCCGCACCGGCCATGGCCGACGCCGCGAACTCCCGCCGGGTCACCCCCTGCTTTGCGTTATCGCTCATCGATGGAATCCCCTGTTTTCGGCCTGTCCGGCATCACCCGAGGGAAGGCGTTTGCCGGCCGATACGCGCAACAACGAGCCAACCCGATTTTTCCGCTATATGCCGGTAAATCCGATTTTATTTCAAAAATATTTCGAAACATATGGTGGAAATTTCACGCCCATCAGTTCTAGCGCAATGAACGCGCACAATGGTGGGTGTTGTGCCCGGAAAAAGCCTTGCCGTCGTGAGGGCGACAGCAGCAACGATTTCCCACGCAAGGGATGATGCCGGAACTCCAGTTTTTCGGGAGGGCCTGCAAATGCACTATCTGAACGGTCATCAATAAACATGGGTCGCTGCACGCGTCGTGCGGCGCCGACATTTGCCGACCTCCCCAAACTCTGAACCGGAAAGGCACCTTTGCCCAACGGCGCGAAGCTCAAGGCTTCATCACAGGGGAACAATAATGACGAGAGAAAGAGGAAAGACGCTTTTCGCCTTAACCACCGCCCTAACCAGTGCCAGTCTCTGGGCGTTGACGGCCGGCATGGCCCAGGCCCAGTCCAGCACAGAAGCCGCCCCGCAGGCCGGTGAACCGGCCGCTGCGGAAATCGTCGTCATCGGTTCCCAGATCAAGGGCGCCAATACCGCCGGCGCGCTGCCGGTCAGCCTGGTCGGCGAAGAGCAAATCGAGGCCGTAGCCGCCGTTTCGGGCGCTGACCTCTACCGCTCCATCCCGCAACTGGGCGGCGTCACCTTCAACGAACAGGTGCTGGGCGGCGGCAACGCCAATGCCGCGCGCGGCGACGTATCGACCGTTTCGCTGCGCGGCCTGGGCCAGGGCAACACGCTGCTGCTGATCAACGGCCGTCGCACCGTGTTGCATCCGACATCGCAGGCGATCACCGGCGTCGTCGATTCCGGCGTCCCGACCTTCGGCTACAACGCCAACACCATTCCCGTCGGCAATATCGAGCGCGTCGAAGTGCTGCGCGATGGCGCGGCGGCGCTCTATGGCTCTGACGCGGTCGCCGGCGTCGTCAACAATGTGCTCCAGTCCGATTACAAGGGCGCCAAGTTCGACGTCCAATATGGCGGCGCGGAAGGCACCAATCTGCGCGAATTTG
The DNA here is from genome assembly GCF_056859495.1 of Sphingobium sp. L-44. Classification (NCBI taxonomy): domain Bacteria; kingdom Pseudomonadati; phylum Pseudomonadota; class Alphaproteobacteria; order Sphingomonadales; family Sphingobiaceae; genus Sphingobium; species Sphingobium sp. L-44. The sequence goes on from NZ_JBSXOQ010000089.1 coordinate 28,315, forward strand.
CCGCCAATGGCCTGGTCGGCTTCGACTTCAACGAAGGCCGCGGCAATATCTCGATCTTCGGCGGCTATGCCCAGAAATCGAAACTCTATCTCAGCGACCAGGACTATACCGCCAGCGTCGACCGGCGCGGCTATGTCGCCGGCACCTCCTTCGCCAATGTCGCGGCCTGGAACGGCACCAGCACCAGCACGCCCTGGGGCACGTTCCGCGTCGTCCGTCCCGGCGGCGGCGCCAATTTCCTCAACCAGACACTCACCAGCAACGGCACTGCCTTCACCAACAGCTCGGGCCAGTTCCACATCCAGCCCAGCGCCAATGCCGGTTGCCGGATCGCTTCGGGCACGCCCGACACCTGCTATGATGACGGCAATGGCGCCACGGAAATGTCGGGCGCGGATTCCAACCTGCGCTTCAATTCGCCGGCGACCTTCGACGACCTGACCGCCCAGCCCTCGGTCAAGCGCATCAACATCTTCTCCTACATCAACTATGAACTGTCGGACGCCCTCTCCTTCTTCGGCGAGGTCGGCTTCTATCGCGGCAAGACCAGTTCGACGATCGGCGCGCCCGGCTCGCTTGCCAACATCCCGATCACGGTGGCGGCCAATGCCTATTGGAACCCGCTCGGCCCGGTCGGATCACCCAACCGCCTGCCCGGCCTCGATCTTTCGGTGGTCCCGGCCGAGGGCCTGCCGGTGCAGATCACCTCGCTCAGCTATGTCGACGTGGGATCGCGCAAGGTCGACGTGACCAATTACCAATATCGTTTCCTGGGCGGCCTGCGCGGCAGCATCGGCGATTTCGACTGGGAATCGGCCGGCCTCTACACCTGGGCCACGGCCAAGGACACGCAGGAGAATTTCTCCAACACGCTGCTGCAACAGGCGATCAACAAGACCACGCCCGACGCCTATAATCCGTTCAACGGCGGCTGCGTCGACACGCCCTCGATCGGCGACTGCACGCCCAACAGCCAGTCCACGATCGACAGCTTCATGATCGAGGCGACCCGCAAGACCCGCACCTCGCTGGCCCTGTGGGACTTCAAGGTGTCGAACGCCAATCTGCTGGGCCTGTGGGCCGACAACAGCATCGGCGTCGCGGCCGGCATCGAATGGCGGCGCGAGACCTATCATGACAATCGCTCCACCTATCAGGGCGGCATTGCCGGGGTCGACACCACCTATACCGACGCGGTGACCGGCGTCTTCTATGGCTCCGACCTTGGCGGCGCCAGCCCCAGCCCGGACGTGCGCGGCAAGCGCAACGTGAAGTCCGCCTATGCCGAACTCGCTATCCCGATCTTCAGCCCGGAAATGGAAATCCCCATGTTCCGTCGCCTGAACTTCCAGGTCGCGGGCCGTTACGAGGATTATAGCGACGTCGGGTCTGTGGCGAAGCCCAAGATCGCGGGATCGTGGGAATTGCTGGAGGGCATGATGCTGCGCGGCTCCTGGTCACAGGGCTTCCGTGCGCCGAACCTGGAGGTCATCAACACCTCCACGCTCGACCGCGTCAATGGCGGCTTCGACTATGTGCTGTGCGACGCCGATGTCCGCTCCGGGCGCGCGACCAACTTCTCCAGCGCGGTCTGCAACGTGTCGGTGCTGCGTCGTAGCGGCGGCAACCCGAACCTGAAGCCCGAGGAATCGACCAGTTGGAGCTTCGGCGCTGTGCTGTCGCCGAAACTGGGCGATGGCCTGGGCAAGGTCACCTTCACCGTCGACCGCTGGAAGATCCAGCAGAAGAATGTCGTGGGCCTGCTCGACTATCAGAATGCACTCAACCTCGACTATCTGCTGCGCACCCAGGGCAGCAGCAATCCCAACGTCATCCGCCGCGATCCCACGGCGGACGATATCGCCCGCGTCGCCGGCACCGGCCTCGCGCCAGTCGGCGAACTGCTCTACGTCGTCGCCAATTTCCAGAATCTGCTGCCGGTCACCGTTCAGGGCATCGACTTCAATCTGGACTATTTCCTGCCCACGACGTCGGTCGGCACCTTCTCGCTCAACGTGAATGCCTCGCGCCTGATCAGCTATTATGTCGACGCCCCGGCGGGCGTGCAGCAGGTGATCGCGGGACAGGCCGCTGGCGAGATCAATGCCGGCGTGCCGATCCAGGGCGGCGGCGACGTGATCGGTCGCGATGGCCAGCCGCGCTGGCGGCTTTCGGCAACCTTCGACTGGTCGCTCGGCCCGTGGAAGATCGGCGCCTTCACGCAGTATATCGACAGCGTCTATGAAAATGGCGTGCGCGATGCGTCCGCCAATCCCTGGACGGTGAAGGGCCAGACGACGGTCAATCTCTATGGCCAATATACGTTCAAGAATGACGGCCCATTGAACGGCACCACCGTTCAGATCGGCGCGCGCAACATCTTCGACAAGGATCCGCCGCTGGCATCGGGCGGCTATCTGTCGAACCTCTACCAGCCGCAGGCGCGCTACTGGTACACCAGCCTGAAGAAGGTCTTCTAAAGGCTTGCAAGACATGGGCACGGCGCGATGCTGCCGTGCCCATTTTCTCCTTTTCCTTTCCCCTGCAAGGTCGCTCCGCCATGTCCGATACGCCCCCATCCTTCCTGGATCGCCGCGAAATGCTGGCCGCCGGCCTTGCCGGCATGGCGCTCACCGCCCTGCCCGGCCGCGCTTTGGCCCAATCGGGCGCACGCGCGCCCGACGCACCCCGCACCGGCAGCGCCAGCGTCGCCGCGCACCGGGTCGAAGTGCCCATGCCGCATGGCGGCGTGACCGCCGGCCATCCACTGGCCGCCATGGCCGGCACCCGCATGCTGATGCAGGGCGGCACCGCAGCCGACGCCGTGGTCGCGGCGATGGCGGTCATGAACGTGGTCGAACCCTGGGCATCCAGCGCAGGCGGCAACGGCTTTGCCACCTGCCTCGATCGCAAGACCGGCAAGGTCCAGTCACTGGCCTTCACCGGCGGCGCGCCGCGCCTGCTCGATCCCGATGGCGATCCCAAGGCGCTGGACCATGGCCCCAAGGCATTGACCGTGCCGGGCGCCTTTGGCGGCTGGATCGCGCTGGCCCGCCGGTTCGGCAAATTGCCGCTCTCGACCCTGCTCGAACCGGCGATAGGCTATGCCCGCGACGGCCACCCGCTCGATGCCTCCATCGCCATGTTCATCACGCGGGCGCAGAAGACGCTGGCACTTTATCCGACCAGCGCGGCGAACTTCCTGCCCGGTGGCCAGCCGCCCGCCCCGCGATCCATCTTCCGCAATCCCGATCTGGCCCGCAGCTTTCAGGCGCTTGCCGATGCGGAGAGCCAGGCGCTCAAGGGCGGCGCCGATCGGGATCGCGCGCTGCAGGCGGCGCATGACTATTTCTACACCGGCCCGATCGCGCAGGAATTTGCCCGCTTCTCGACACAGACCGGCGGCTGGCTGCGGCTCGATGACCTCAAGGCCTATCAGCCGCGCTGGGACGATCCGGTCACGACCAATTATCGCGGGCTGGACGTCTATTGCAGCCCGCTCACCTCGCGCACGGGGCTGGAATTGTGCGAACAGCTCAATCTGGTCGAGGGGTTCGACCTCGCCGCGCTGCCGGCCGACGATCCCCTCTTCACCCATTATCTGATCGAGGCGATCAAGGTCGCAAAGGCCGATGTCTATAAATATGCCGCCGATCCCAAATTCGCGCAGACGCCGGTCGAGGGACTGCTGTCCAAGCGCTTCGCCGCCGAGCGACGCAAGCTGATCGATGCGGCCCGTGCGGGCCTTTATCCCGAAGGCGGCAATGCCGCCGCCTTCGAGCGGGCCGCGCTGGAGCGGGCACGGCAGGATTTCGCGCATCAGGGTGATGATCACACGCGCGGCGGCGATACCACCAGCCTGTCGGCGGTCGACGCCGACGGCAATGCCATCGCGGTCACGACGACGGTCGGCGGCGGCTTCGGCACCTTCCTGGTGATGGGCAATACCGGCATATTGTTCAACAACGGCCTGCGCCTGGGGTCGTCCGCCCCCTATGCCGGCCATCCCAACAAGGTCGCACCGGGGAAGGTCGCCCTGCTCGGCAATGGCCCGACCATCGTCCTCGACAAGGGCCGGCTGAAACTGGTCTTCGGCTCACCCGGCGGCGAGACGATCGGCCAGACCCAGTTCCAGTTCCTGGTCAATATCGTCGATCGCGGCCTGCCGATCCAGGCCGCGATCGAGGCGCCACGCTTCGCGCTCGACGCCGATCCCAATTTCTACAGGCCCGGCGCGGCGATCACCGTTCAGGCAGAACGGCGCTTCCCGGACGCCACGATCCAGCGCCTGACCGCGATGGGGCACAACATCGAACTGGTCGGCCCCTATGCGATCGGCAGCGTGCAGGGCATATTGGCCGATGCGTCGGGCGCCCGCATGGCCGGTGCCGATCCCCGCCGCATGGGCTATGCTGTGGGCTATTGAGCAAGCGGGCCAGTCGCGGTGACGCGGCTGACCGGCTCGGGTCAAGGCTGCACTATTCCGGCAAGCCTTCCTCGCTAGCCGCATAACCGGTCGTGCGCAGCAGGCTGCGGCCGCGGCTATAGGCGAAATAGAGTGCCAGGCCGACGAGGTTCCACAGGCCGAAACGCAGCAGCGTCTTTTCCGGCAGGCTGATCAGCAGATAGATGCAGCCGATAATCGCCAGCGTGCCGACCAGATAGGGCTGCGGGCAGCGAAACACGCGCTTCATCTCCGGCGCCTTGCGGCGCAGCGCCATCATGCAGCCGGCGACCGCGATGAAGGCGATCAGCGTGCCGGCATTGGCCAGTTCGGCAATCTCGTCGAGGCGGAAGAAGCCGGCGACGGCCGCGACGAAGACGCCGGTGATCGCGGTGATGCGGGCAGGCGAGCCGGTCTTTTCCGACACCTTGCTGAGCGATCGCGGCAGCAGCCCGTCGCGCGCCATGACGAAGAAGATGCGGCTCTGGCCATACATCATGACCAGGATGACGGAGGGCAGCGCGACCAGCGCGGCGCCTGCCACCAGCCAGGCGGCGACCGGATGCTCCAGCGTGCGCAACACCAGTGCCAGCGGTTCGGACGAACCGGCCAGCGCCCGGTAGTCGAGCGCGCCGATCGCCGCGACAGCGACCGCCATATAGATGAGGGTGCAGACCGCCATCGATCCGACGATGCCGATGGTGAGGTCACGGCCAGGATTGCGCGCTTCCTCTGCCGAGGTCGCCACCGCATCGAAACCGTAGAAGGCGAAGAAGACGATCGCCGCCGCCGCCATCACGCCGCGCGTCATGCCACCTTCCACATGGCTGACGAAGCCATAAGGCATGAAGGGCTGGAGATGGTCGGACTGGAAGGCGGGCAGCGCCAGCGCGACGAAGGCGGCCAGCGCGGTCAGCTTGATGACCACCAGGACGATGTTGAGCGTCGCGCTTTCCCGCGTGCCCGCGATCAGCATGCCGGCGATCGCCAGTGCCACAAGCACGGCGGGCAGGTTGACGATGCCACCGCCATGTGGCCCGGCGAGCAGCATCGGCGGCAAACTGATCCCCGCCTGCTGGATCCAGCCGACCAGATAGCCCGACCAGCCGACCGCCACGGTGCTGCACGCCAGCGAATATTCCAGGATCAGGCTCCACCCCACGACCCAGGCCAGCGTCTCCCCCAGCACCGAATAGGTGTAGGTATAGGCGCTGCCTGCGGTCGGGATCAGCGTGGCCAGTTCGGCATAGGCCAGCGCCGCGCAGGCGCATACGGCCCCCGCAATGGCGAAGGCCAGGATCACCGCCGGCCCTGCTCGGTCGGCGCCCACGCCGGTCAGCGTGTAGATGCCGGTGCCGACGATCGCCCCGACCCCCAGCGCGATCAGATGCGGCCAGGACAATGTCTTGCGCAACTGCTGATGCTGCGCGTGATGACCGGCGCCGATCGGCTTGGTCGGTCCCCAAAATCCAGTGCTCAACCGAAATTTCCTTCCCTGTTCTTATGGACGTTCCGGTTGCTCGGTTATGGTTCAGTCGTCGGCGTCGAGCTGAACCATGAGATCGTCCATGGTTTTGCGGATATGTGCGACCGTGAGTTCGCGGATCAGTTGGCCGTCGCGGGCAAGCCAGGCATCGAGCATCTCGCGATGTTCGTCATTGGCGCGTTCGTCGCGGCCAAGCGGCTCCAGATGCTTGCGGACATAGCGTTCCGACAGAATATGGAGCCGTTCGAGAATATTGACCGACAGCGGCTGGTTGCTGGGACGCAGCAGCGCCATGTGGAAGGCACGGTTGAACGCGCCCACCCCGTCGCCACCTTCGTCGGTGACCTGATAGAGGGTGGCCAGCGTGTTGATCGCCGCCTGATGCTCCGCCTCGTCCGCCCGTTCGGCGGCCAACGCCATCACATCGGGTTCCAGCTTTAGGCGCAGCGCATAGACTTCGTCCGCCTCCACCCGGTTGAGGCTGCGCACGAAGAAGCCGCGATTGGCCTGCGACTTGAGCAACCCTTCCTGCTCCAGTCGGGCCAGTGCCTCGCGCAGCGGAATCTTGCTGATCCCCAGTTCGGCGGCCAGCGCGTCCTGGCGGATCGGCCCGTCGGGCGGCACCCGGCCGGACAATATGCGCTCGCGGACAAGGTCGACCAGCTGGTCGGACAGGTTTCGGATGACTAGGCTCATGCGGCGAACATAGCACAGAGCGGACGGCGGAATACAACTTCGTATATGATGGACGATCCCGCCCGCCCGCTCTGCAATGCCTGCCTCATACGACCGTGAAGCCGGCCCAGAACGGGTCTTCGCGGTCGACCCAGATGGTGTTGAAGCCGGTGGCGATCGCCGATCCCTCGATCGAGGGGATGATCGCCTTCTGGTCGCCAATCATCGTCTCGGTCTCGACCCGGCCGATGAAGCGGCTGCAGATATAGCTTTCATGCACGAACCGGTCGCCGACCTTCAGCTTGCCCTTGGCTGCCAGATGCGCCAGCCGCGCCGACGTGCCGGTGCCGCAGGGGCTGCGGTCAATCGCCCGCTCGCCGTAAAAGACGGCATTGCGGCCATCGGCGCCCTCGCCCTTGGGCTTGTCGGCCCACAGGACATGGCTGACCCCCTTGATGCTGGGTTCGAGCGGATGGACCGGCTGATATTGTTCGCGCACCAGTTCGCGAATGGTGCGGCTCAGTTCCACGATGCGCGATGCGCCGAGGTCGTCGAGGCCGGTATAAGCGCCCTGCGGTTCGACGATCGCGTAGTAATTGCCGCCATAGGAGACATCGACGCTAAGCGGCCCGAAACCCGGCACATCGATTGCGATCCCCTCCGCCGCCAGATAGGCGGGGACGTTGCGGATCTTGACCGAAGTCACGCGCTTGCCGTCGCTCGTATAATCGATGTCGATGATGCCGGCTGGCACTTCGACCCGCAGCCTGCCCGGCGTCGCCGGCTGGATCAGGCCATTTTCCAGGCCGAACGTCACCATGCCGATCGTGCCATGGCCGCACATCGGCAGGCATCCGCTGGTTTCGATGAAGAGAATGCCGATATCGGTACCCTCTCGCGTCGGCGGATAGAGGAAGCCACCCGACATCATGTCATGGCCGCGCGGCTCGAAGCAGAGACTGGTGCGGATCCAGTCGAAGCGGTCGAGAAAGTCCAGGCGGCGTTCCGCCATGGACTTTCCCTTGAGCAGCGGCGCGCCGCCCGCGACCAGACGGACGGGATTGCCCGCCGTATGGCCGTCTATGCAGAAGAATGTGTGGCGCACCGCGGACATCAGGCCGCCGTCAGGCTGGGCTGGGTGGCAGCGCACTGCTCGACCCAGCGGATGACGTCGGCGCGACGCTGGCCTTCCAGCGGCATACGCGGCAGGCGAACATGCTCGGTGCCGCGTCCCATGATGCTTTCGGCCAGCTTGATCGACTGGACCAGATCATGATCGGCATCGAGATGCAGCAGCGGCATGAACCAGCGATAGATGCGCAGGGCTTCTTCCAGATCGCCCCGGTTGATCGCCGCGACCAGCGCCACGGATTCGCTCGGGAACGCGCTGGTGAGGCCGGAAATCCAGCCATGGGCGCCCAGCAACAGCCCCTCGAACGCGACATCGTCCAGGCCCGCCATCAGGATATAGCGGTCGCCAAAGGCGTTGATCAGGTCGGTGAAGCGGCGCGGATCGGGCGCGCTTTCCTTGACCGCGACGATGTTAGGCGTGTCGGCGAGGCGGGTGAGCGCGTCGATGCCGATATTCACGCGATAGGCCGGCGGGTTGTTGTAGAGCATGATCGGCAGCGACGTCGCCTTGGCCACCGTCTCGAAATGGGTGCAAAGCTCGCCCACGGTCGGCACATAGACCATGGCGGGCAGCAGCATCAGCCCATCGACACCCAGCTTTTCCGCGTCCTGCGCGAAGGTGACGGCGCGGCGAGTGGTGAATTCGGACACGCCGACCAGGATCGGCACGCGGCCATCCACGACCTCGACCGCCGCCTTGACGACAGCGCGCTTTTCTTCGGCTTCCAGCGAGTTGTTCTCCCCGCAGGTGCCGGCGATGATGAGGCCGTCGACGCCATCCTTCACCAGCGCATCCAGGACAGCCTGGGTTGCGGGGATATCAACGTCCAGATCGGGGGTGAACTGGGTGGTGGCGGCAGGGTAGACACCACGCCACGTCAATTTTGAGGAATTCACATAAGCCTCCGTTGAAACTGAGGATCGTATACGGTATCTAATTGTCAACGCCAAGTGAAAAGAAGTCAATTGACCCAACACGCAATCATCATCGGCGGCGGCATCGTCGGAACATCCTGCGCTATCCGATTGCAGGAAAAGGGAATTTCAACACTGCTGATCGAACGGGAAAGCCCGCTGCGCGGCGCATCCTGGGGCAATGCGGGCCATGTCGCGGTGGAGCAGATCGACCCGCTCGCGTCGATGGCAACATTGAAGAGCTTCCCCCGACGGCTGTTCTGGCGCGGCGGCGCGCTCGGCCTGCCCTGGCGCGACATCGGTCGCTGGCTGCCCTTTTCACTGCGCCTGTTGAATGCCGCGCGCCCGTCGCGCTTTGCGGCAGGACGCGCGGCGTTAAAGGCGCTGCTGGGTCAGGCGATGCCGGCCTGGCAGCGGATCGACGCGCTATGCGCCGGGCCGAGCCGCCTGATCGAGGATGGGCATTTCATCGTCTGGGAAAGCGAGGCGAGCGCGCTGGCCGGGCGCCGCGCCTGGATGGCCGCCGATTGCGGCACGGCGCGTTTCCGCGATGCGACGGCGCGCGAGATGGCCCTGCTCGAAGCCCTGTTCCCCCATCCGATCATCGGCGCGATTCGCTGCGAAGGAAGTGGCCGCATCGCCGACCCGACCCGGCTGGCGCAGGATCTGAAGAATACGCTGCTGGCGGCAGGCGGGCGGATCGAGCAGGCGGAGGTTAGCGCGCTTACCACCCGTGATGGACAGGCGCAGGTGCAGCTGGCCGACGGCCAGACGCTGGACGCGGACCATATCATCGTCGCGACCGGCGCCGCATCGGACGCGCTGCTGCGCCCGCTGGGCCACAAGGTGCCGATCATCGCCGAACGGGGCTATCATCTGCAGACGCCGAACGCGCCCGAAGGCTGGCCGATGGACATGCCACCGGTGGTGTTCGAGGATAGATCGATGATCGTCACCCGGTTCGAGAGCGGCCTGCGCGCGGCGAGCTTCGTCGAATTTTCCAGCCTCTCTTCCCCGCCCGACCCGCGCAAATGGCAAAGGCTGCGCGCCCATGCCGCCGCGCTGGGCCTGCCCATCGAAGCAAATGCAAAGCGGTGGATCGGCGCCCGCCCGACCCTGCCCGATTATCTTCCGGCGATCGGCCGGAGTGACCGGGCGGATAACCTGCTCTATGCGTTCGGCCACCAGCATCTGGGGCTGACATTGGGACCGCTGACCGGGGAAATCATCGCCGCGCTGGCCACCGGCGCACCGCCACCGGTCGATGCCACGCCCTTTTCGCTCCGCCGCTTTGAAGGATAGAGTATGACACAGCAGATCGGCGGCTCCGACGCCGCCACCGAACTGGCCGGGCTTGCCCCCTGGTCCGATCGTGCGCCGGCCATCGCCGCCGCCGAATATCAGGCGCGCATTGCCAGGGCCCGTACCCTGATAGCGCAGGAAGGGCTGGACGCGCTGTTGATCGATGCCGGGACCAGCCTTGCCTATTTCGCTGGCGTGCCCTGGGGTGCAAGCGAGCGACTGGTGGCGCTGCTGCTGCCGCTCACCGGCGATCCAATCCTGATCTGCCCACGCTTCGAGCGCGGATCACTGGAAGCCGACCTCAAGATCGACGCTGGCGACCTGCGCCTGTGGGAAGAGGATGAAAGTCCGTCCGCCCTGGTCGCCGATGCGCTCAAGACGCTGGGCGTCGCCCGGCTGGGGATCGATCCGGCCATGGCCTTCCTGTTCGTCGAGCGCATTCGCGCTGCCGCGCCGGACGTGACGCTGGTTGCCGCCTCGGCCGTGATCGACGGTTGTCGCAGCCGAAAGTCGGCCGCCGAACTGGCGCTGATGCAGCAGGCCAAGTCGATGACGCTGGAGGTGCATCGCCGCGCCGCACGCATCCTGCGCCCCGGCATCACCGCGACCGAGGTGCGGCGCTTCATCGAAGCCGCGCACCGGGCGCTCGGCGCATCGGGCAGCAGCTTCTGCATCGTTCAGTTCGGCCGATCGACCGCCTATCCCCACGGCCTGCCGGGCGAGAGCGTGCTGGCCGAAGGCGAGATGGTGCTGATCGATACCGGCTGCACCATCGGCGGCTATCATAGCGACATCACCCGATCCTATGTCTATGGCGAGGCGGATGCCGAGCAGCGCCGCATCTGGGCACTGGAAAAGGAAGCGCAGCAGGCCGCGTTCGACGCGGTCAAGCCGGGCGTCCCCTGCGGCGCGATCGACGCGGCGGCGCGGCGCGTGCTGGAGGCAGCGGACCTTGGCCCGGACTATCGCCTGCCGGGTCTGCCGCATCGCACCGGCCATGGCATCGGCCTGTCGATCCATGAGGCACCCTATCTGGTGCGCGGCGACATGACCCCGCTGGAGCCGGGCATGTGCTTCTCCAACGAGCCGATGATCGTCGTGCCGGATCGCTTCGGCGTGCGACTGGAGGATCATTTTTACGTGACCGATACCGGGGCGGCCTGGTTCACCCCGCCCTCGGTCGCGATCGACCAGCCTTTTGCCTGAAATCGCTGGCGGCGCTCAGCTGAGCGCCGCCAGTTCCTCATAGAGCGCGCGGGGAATGCGACAGCCCTGATCGGGGGTGCGACGACGCGCCGCGAAGCGCCGCTGCGATGGCAGGCGCGCGCCTTGGCCGGTAATGCCGTCGAACAGCGCCTCGGCCCGCTGCATATGCTCGGCGGCCGCCGCGCCCAGGAAGCCGGCGGGATCGATGGCGATGATGAGTTCGCCGCCATAGGGCGATGCCTTGGCGCCATCGTCATGCGCCAGCGATTCCGCACTGGTCATATCGCCGATCAGCGGCCCGGCAATCAGTTCGACCATCGCCGACAGGGCCGATCCCTTGTGCCCGCCAAAGGTCAGCAGCGCTCCGGCCAGGCCCGCTTCCGCGTCGGTGGTCGGATGGCCCTGGGCATCGATCGTCCAGCCTTCCGGGATCGGCTTGCCGGCACGGCGATGCAGTTCGATCTCGCCGCGCGCGACCGCGCTGGTGGCGAAATCGAAGACAAAGGGATCGCCGCCGGGACGCGGCCAGCCAAAGGCGATCGGGTTGGTACCGAACAGCGGCGAGGTGCCGCCGGCCGGCGCGACCCAGGCATGGCTGGGGGTACAGGCGAAGGCGACCAGACCCTGATCGGTCAGCGCCTCGATCTCCGGCCAGAGCGCGGCGAAATGGACGCAGCGATTGATGCCCATGGCGGCGATGCCCATCGTCCGCGCCTTTTCCACCAGCAGCGGCAGGCCGTTGGCGAAAGCCAGTTGGGCAAAGCCGCCGGCCGCATCCACGCGCAGCAGTGCGGGCGAGACAGGGTCGACCACCGGCACGGCGTCCGGCACGACCTTGCCGCTGCGCAGCGTGTGGACGCAGTTGAGCAGGCGATAGACGCCATGCGACGCGCATTCGTCGCGCTCGCCGGCGATGATCGTCGCGGCGACGGGGCCGACATGCGCCTCCGCCAGACCATGGCGGCGCAGCACGGCATGGGCCAGATCCGCGACCTGCTGCAGCGTCAGCGTGACGCTTTCATCCGCGCTCATGCCTTTATTGCCCCTGCCGCAGCGTTGAAGATAGACATGCATCCTCCGTCTTGATCCCGAACCACAATCGCAATATCGTATACGGTATAACGATCACAGACAAGCCGGAGCCGCCATGTCCCACCGTCACACGCCCCTCAGCCGCAGGGCCATGTTGCTGGCCGCCACCGCCGTCGCGACGGCCCCCGCCTGGCAGGGATGGAGCAGCGTCGCCCATGCCGCGACCGGCAGTGCGCTGCCCGAATCGGCGCGCGCCTTGCCGCTAAATGCGACCCGGCTTCTCCCCTCCCCCTTTGCCGACGCGGTCGAGGGCAATCGCCGCTATCTGCTGCGGCTGGAGCCGGATCGGCTGCTGCACAATTTCCGCAAACATGCCGGCCTGACGCCCAAGGGCGCCATCTATGGCGGCTGGGAAAATGATACCATCGCCGGCCATACGCTGGGCCATTATCTGACCGCGCTCGCGCTGATGCACGCCCAGACCGGCGACGCCGAATGCGCCCGCCGCGCCGCCTATATCATCGCCGAACTGGCCGAGTGCCAGGCGGCGGCCGGCGATGGCTATGTCGCGGGCTTCACCCGCCGTCGCGACGATGTGATCGAGGATGGCAGGCTGATCTTTCCGGAGATCATGCGCGGCGACATCCGATCGGCCGGCTTTGACCTCAACGGCTGCTGGGTGCCCTTCTATAATTGGCACAAGCTGTTCGCCGGCCTGTTCGACGCCGAAACCCATCTGGGCAACAGCCAGGCGCGCGGCGTCGCGCTGGCCCTGGCCGCCTATATCGACGGCGTGTTCGCGAAACTGGACGATGCGCAGGTGCAGCAGGTGCTGGACTGCGAGCATGGCGGCATCAACGAGAGCTTCGCCGAGTTGCACGCCCGCACCGGCGATCCGCGCTGGCTGGCGCTGGCCACGCGCCTGCGCCATCGCAAGGTGCTCGATCCGCTGGCGCAGCGGCAGAACAGCCTGCCCTGGATCCACGCCAATACCCAGATCCCCAAGCTGATCGGCCTTGCGCGCCTGCACGAGATCACCGGCAATGCCGCCGATGCGATCGCCGCCAACTTCTTCTGGGAGACGGTGGTCGGGCAATATAGCTATGTCATCGGCGGCAATGCCGACCGGGAATATTTCCCCGATCCCGGCACCATTTCCAAGCATATCACCGAACAGACCTGCGAAAGCTGCAACAGCTACAACATGCTGAAGCTGACCCGGCATCTCTATGCCTGGAAGCCCGAGGCGCGCCTGTTCGACTATTATGAGCGCGCCCATATCAACCATATCCTGGCGCACCAGAACCCGGCCACCGGCATGTTCGCCTATATGGTGCCGCTGATGTCGGGGTCGCATCGCGTCTGGTCGGAACCGTTCGACGATTTCTGGTGCTGCGTGGGCAGCGGCATGGAAAGCCATGCCAAGCATGGCGAATCCATCTGGTGGGAAGATGCCGACCGGCCGGCCGACATGCTAATCGCCAACCTCTATATCCCCAGCGAAGCCGACTGGGCCGCGCGGGGCGCGAAGCTGCGGATCGAGAGCGGCTATCCGTTCGACGGCCACATCGCCCTGTCGATCCCGAAACTGGCGCGGGCTGGCCGCTTCACCCTGGCGCTGCGTATCCCCGGCTGGTGCCAGGGCGAGCGTATCGCCGTCAACGGCACGCCCCTGCCCGCCCCGCGCATCGCCGACGGCTATGCCCTGATCGATCGCAAGTGGAAGGCCGGCGATCAGGTGACACTGGACCTGCCTATGGCATTGCGGGTCGAAGCAACGCCGGATGATGCCCGCACCATCGCGCTGCTGCACGGCCCGGTCGTGCTGGCGGCCGATCTGGGCGCGGCCGACCAGCCCTTTGACGGTCCATCCCCGGCGCTGGTCGCCGCCGATGTGACGCAGGGCTTTGCCGCCACCCCCGGCGCCGTCCCCGCCTATCGCACCGCCGACATCGGCAAGCCCGCCGACCTCAGCTTCGCGCCCTTCTTCCAGCAGCGCGATCGCCGCACCGCCGTCTATTTCAAGCGCTTCACCCAGCAGGAATGGGGCGTCGAGCAGCAGGCCTTTGCCATCGAGCAGGCCCGGCTCCGTGATCTGGAGCGGCGCTCGGTCGACGTCATGCACCTGGGCGAGATGCAACCCGAGCGTGATCATGGGCTGGAAGCCAAACTCTCCTACACCACCACCTATCGCGGACGGCATGGGCGCGACGCGCGCACCGACGGCCATTTCCAGTTCCGCATGAAGGTGAAGCCCGGCCCGCTTATTCTGCAGGCCACCTATTGGGGCGAGGAGCGTAACCGGCTGTTCGACATATTGGTCGATGGCCAGAAAATCGCGACGCAGAAGCTGGATGCCGACCGGCCGGGCGAATTTTTCGACGTCACCTACGCCATTCCCGAAGCACTGACGCGCGGCAAGAGCACGGTGGTCATCCGCGTCCAGCCGGCCCCCGGCATGACGCGGGCCGGGCCGATGTTCGGCGCGCGCATTTTCACGCCCGCGGGCGAAACACGCACTTGACCCGCCTTAATCAAGGTATATCGTATACATTATTGATAGGAGCGGGGCGCCGGATCGCTTCGCCGAACAGGGAAGAGAGACATTCATGAAAATGCCCCATGCCGCATCCTTGCTCGCCATCGCCTGGCTCGCCGGCACGGCCCCGGTTGTCCTCGCCCAGACGGCGCCGGCCGCCAACGCACCGGCCGCACAACCAACCGCCGCCGACCTGAAGCTTAAGGCACTGTATGACGCCGAATGGACTTGGCGCCAGAAGGAATTTGCCCGGCTGCCCGGCAGCGGCCGGACCGAAGGCGGCGCCGACGATCATCTGCCCAGCGTGACGGCCGCCACCCAGCAGCGCCGCTATGCCTATTGGAGCGATATCCTCAAACAGCTCGATCAGATCCCCGACGCGCAGCTGTCGCATGAGGAGTATATAAACAAGGCGGTGTTCAAGACCTCGGTCTGGGAGAATGCGACCAAGATCAAGTACAAGACCTATGAGGCGCCGTTCAACAGCGACACCTTCTTCTGGACCGGCCTCAACCCGCGCACGCCCTTCTCCAGCGCAGACAATTATCGCCGCTATCTCGGCCGGATGAAGGACATCCCGCGCTATTTCGACGAGCAGATCGCGAACATGCAGGCGGGCCTGAAGCGCGGCTATACCGTGCCGCGCGTGTCGATCGAGGGGCGTGACAAGACGATCGAGCCGTTCCTGGCCGCCGGCACCGTCAATCCCTTCTACAAGGCATTCGCCGCGATGCCGGACACCATCCCGGCCGACCAGCGCCAGGCGATGCAGGCGCAGGCCCAGGCACTGATCCGCGACGCCATCGCGCCCAGCTATCAGAAGCTGCTGACCTTCATGCGCGGCGAATATATGCCCAAGGCGCGCAAGACGATCGACGCCTATTCGCTGCCTGACGGCAAGGCCTTCTATCAGGATCAGATCCGCGAATATACGACGCTGGACCTGACGCCGCAGCAGATCCACGAGATCGGCCTCAAGGAAGTCGCGCGCATCGATGCGGACATGAAGAAGACGATGGCGGATGCGAAATTCCAGGGCAGCTTTGCCGAGTTTCTGGAGTTCATGCGCACCGACCCGCAATTCTATGCCAAGACGCCGCGCGAGCTGCTGTCCTATTCCGCCTATGTCACCAAGAAGATGGACGGCCGGTTGAAGGACACGTTCAACCATCTGCCGCGCTATCGCTTCACCATCCTGCCGGTGCCGGACGAGATCGCGCCCATCTATACCTCTGGTCGGGGCGGGCTCGAATCCTGCCTGATGAACACCTATGACCTGCCCTCGCGCCCGCTCTACAATCTGACCGCGCTGACCTTGCACGAATGCAATCCGGGCCACAGCTTCCAGGCCACCTATGCGCTGGAGGCCCCCAATCGCCCGGCCTTCCGTGGCCAGACCTACTTCTCGGGCTATGGCGAAGGCTGGGGCCTCTATACCGAATGGCTGGGCACCAAGCTCGGCATGTATGAAACGCCCTATGAGGAATTCGGCCGCGAGACATTCGAGATGTGGCGCGCGGTGCGGCTGGTGATCGACACCGGCATGCACTCCATGGGTTGGACCCGCCAGCAGGCGATCGACTATATGGCCAGCCACACCGCGCTCGCGAAGCTCGACATCACCAATGAGGTCGATCGCTACATCGCCTGGCCGGCGCAGGCGCTGGCCTACAAGCTGGGCGAATTGTCGATCCGCAAGATGCGCGCCAAGGCCGAGGCGGAACTGGGCGACAAGTTCGATCAGCGCCCGTTCCACGACACGCTGCTCACCATGGGGTCGGTGCCGCTGCCGGTGATGGAGGCGGAGCTTGACCGCTTCATCCAGGCGGAAAAGGCCAAGGCCGCAGCCGGGGCTTCCGGTGCGGCGCAATAAGCGCATTCTCCTCCCCCTGATCGGCGCGGCGCTCTGCATGGGCGCCGCGCCGATCCCCCCTTCGGCGGAGACGGAGAAGGCGGCGATCCGCCAGGTGATCGCTGACATGGAGCTCGCCTGGAACCAGGGTGATTTTCGCGGCTATATGGCGGGCTTCCTCAACCCCGGCGTCACCTTCGTGTCGCGCGGCCAGTTCCAGCGCGACTGGCAGGGGACGCTCGACCATTATGTCCGCGACTATGGCGCCTCGCCCGAGACGCGCGGCACCCTCCATTTCTGCGACATCAGGATCGAGATGCTGGCGCCCGATGCGGCCCAACTGATCAGCCGTTTCCACCTTGCCGCCAAACCCGGCCAGTCTGGCATCAACACGCGGCTGATGCGCAAGGTCGAGGGCCGCTGGGTGATCGCCCTCAACCATGTGTCCGCGTTCGAGCCGGACTCGCCCCACCCCGCCTATTGCCAATGAGCGCCATGCCCCCCGCCGATCATCACGCCACTGCCACCTTCCTCGGCCATCCGCGCGGCCTGTTCATCCTCTTCTTCACCGAATTGTGGGAGCGTTTCTCCTTCTACGGCATGCGGGCGCTGCTGATCTTCTACCTGACCAAGCAGTTCCTCTTCTCCGACGAGCGCGCGGGCATGCTCTATGGCGCCTATATCGCGCTGGTGTTCGTCAGCCCGCTGATCGGCGGCTGGCTGGCCGATCGCTACCTCGGCGCGCGCAAGGCAGTGCTGTTCGGCGGCATCGTCATCGCCTGCGGCCATATCCTGCTCGGCCTCGATGGGTTGGGCGGCGACCGTGAGAGCGCAACCCGCATCTTCCTCGCCGGCATGGCGGTCATCGTGGTCGGCACCGGCTTCCTCAAGGCCAATGTCTCGGTGCTGGTCGGCCAGCTCTACCCCCGCGACGACATGCATCGCGATCCGGCCTACACCATATTCTACATGGGTATTAACCTTGGCGGCGCACTCGGCCCGCTCGTCTGCGGCCTGCTGGGCGAAACGATCGGCTGGTCCTGGGGCTTTGGCGCGGCGGCGCTAGGCATGATCCTAGGCATCATCGTCTTCGTCATGGGCAGGCCATTGTTGCAGGGCCAGGGCGAGGCGCCCGATCCGGACTGGCTGGCGAGCCCGCTGTTCGGCATCCGGCGCGAATATTGGCTTTACGCCAGCGCCCTGCCCTTCACGGCGGCGATGCTCGCCCTGCTCGCCAGCCCCGCGACGGTCGGCTATCTGCTGAGCGCCAGCGGCTTTGCCATGGACATCGGCCTGGTCGCCTATGCCTGCCTGAAGCTCGATCCCGCAGCGCGCGGGCGGTTGCTGGTGGCGATCTTCCTGCTGGTGGTGCAGCCGGTCTTCTGGGGGCTGTTCGAACAGACCGGCTCCTCGCTCAACCTGTTCATCGATCGGCATGTCGACCGCACGCTGCTGGGCATCACCGTGCCGGCCTCGCTGTTCCAGGCGGTCGGTCCCTTCTCCATCTTCCTGCTCGCGCCCTTCTTCGCCTGGCTATGGCTGAAGCTCGGCCGGCGCGGGCTGGAGCCGTCCGCCCCCGCCAAGTTCGGCCTGGCCATCATCCAGGTCGGCGCCGGTTTCCTGCTGCTGGTCGGCGCGGGCATGATGCTGCCGGGGGCGAAGATGCCGATGCTCTTCATCCTGCTGCTCTACCTGCTCCACACCATGGGCGAACTGTGCCTGTCGCCGGTCGGACTGGCAGCGATGTCGCGCCTGTCGCCCCCCCATATGCTGGGGCTGATGATGGGCACCTGGTTCCTGGCGACGGCGGGCGGCAATTTCATGTCGGGCGTGATCGCCGCCGCCATCGGCGCATCGGCGGGGGCAGACCAGGCCAGCACGGTGCTCGCCGCCTATGGCCGGATCGGCGGCCTTGCCATGCTGATCGGCCTCATCATCCTGATCGTATCGCCGCGTATCGGCCGCCTCATGCAACAAGGCGGCCGATAAGAGGTCAGTTACTCCGCGCCAGCAGCGCGACCAGTTCATCCTTCCAGAATTTCGCCCAGGTGTGGGTGCTGTGCCCCCGCGTCTCGGGCGAATAGGGGATCAGCCTGTAACGGGTGGTCTTCAGCCGCTTGGCTGCCGTTTCGGCCATGCCCATTTCCGGCGGATTGATGAAGTCGTCGGAGGAATTGATCCAGGTCATCGGCGCGCTGATCTTCTCCAGATCGGCGGACGGATCATAATCGCGCGAGGAATCGAGCTGGTAGAGATAATCATTGGCGTCGCGGCTGGCGATGTCGCGATCGAACCGTTCCTTCCAATAGGCGTCGACCGCGTCGCGCGTGGGGAATTGCACCTGCATGTACCAGGCAGCGGCACCGGCAATCTGCGACAGGCTGGATGCCGTGCGCAGGCCGAGCAGCGGCTGCGCCTTGTAATTACCGTCCTGCCAGGCGGGATCGGCGCGGATGCCGTCCATCGCCGCCTTGCGCCACATCCGGTTGCGCCCGGCGATCGGCGCTGCCTGGCACGCCATCGGCATCAGCGCACTGGCAAAGCCGGGATGCTTTTCGCCCCAGGCGAAGATGTGCATGCAGCCCATGGAGGTGCCGAAGGTCAGCCGCAGATGATTGACCTTCAGCCCATCAACCAGCATGCGGCGCTGCGCCTCGACCATGTCGTCATAATCATAATGGGGAAAGGCCATGCGCAGACCGTCGCTGGGCTTGGAGGAATCACCATGGCCGATATTGTCGGGCAGGATGATGAAATAGCGGCGCACGTCGAGCGGCTGGCCGGGGCCATACAGCTCGTCGGCAAATTGCGGCTGCAGGAATTGCGCGCCGGATCCGCCGGTGCCGTGCAGGATCATCACCGCATTGTCGATCCGCCCCTTGGCGTCGCGATGCGGCGTGCCGATGGTGCGATAATGCATCCGCAGTTCGGGCAGCTTCTCACCGGAGCGAAAGGCGAAATCGCGGATGACATGGTCGCCCTGCTTGACCTGCCCGGCATCGAAGCCCTGCGCCAATGCCGGCGCGGCGAGCAGCAATGCGGCAGCGGCGGCGAGCCGGGGCCAACGGGTTTTCATATATATGGTCCTCCCTTGGAACTTTACAAAGATGACGCATATGCGCATTTGACAGATTTGGTATACGATGTACGGTTCGCCGCGAATTTAGGCAACAGGCAGAGTCATGATCCCGAAAAACATCGCATATTCCGCCCTTCCCCTGCTGCTGACGGCACTGGCTGCGCCGTCGATCGCCGCCGACAAGCCTGCCCCGGCGGAGAAGGAAGAGGCCAAGAAGGACGATAGCGCCATCGCCCCGGTCGAGGAACAGGCGATGCCCAGCCGCGGGTCGGTGACGGTCGCCGGCAAGCTGATCCACTATACGGCCACGCCCGGCACGCTGACGATCCGCAACGATGCCGGCGAGCCGATCGCGAGCATGTTCTACACCGCCTATGTCGCCGATCGGGCCAAGGGCGCGAAGGAACGCCCCGTCACCTTCCTGTTCAACGGCGGTCCGGGTTCGTCGACCATGTGGCTGCACGTCGGCTCCTTTGGCCCCGTCCGGGTGGATACGCCGACGCCCGACACGGCTCGCCCCGCCCCCTTCTCCATCGGCCCCAATCCCGACAGCCTGATCGACCGCAGCGACCTGGTCTTCATCGACGCGATCAGCACCGGCCTGTCGCGCCCGCTCGGCAAGGCGCAGGGCAAGGATTTCTGGGGCGTCGATCCGGACATCGACGCCTTTGCCAGCGCCATCCAGCGCTATCTGACGATCAACAATCGCTGGAATGCACCCAAATTCCTGCTCGGCGAAAGCTATGGCACGCTGCGCGCGGCGGGCCTGGTCAACACGCTGCAGGAACGCGGCGTGCAGATGAACGGCGTGGTGCTGCTGTCGTCGATCCTGAACTATGGCATCCGCAATCCGGGCTATGACCAGATCAACGTCACCTATCTGCCCAGCTATGCCGCCACCGCCTGGTATCATAACCGCCTGCCCAACCGGCCGGCGACGCTGGAGCCGTTCCTGAGCGAAGTGCGCGCCTTTGCCCTGGGGCCCTATCTGTCCGCACTGGCCAAGGGCGACGACCTGCCCGATGGTGAGCGCGATGCGATCGCCACCCAACTCGCCGCCTATACCGGTCTGTCCAAGGGGTTCATCCTGCAGAACAAGCTGCGCATCGACCTCGGCCGGTTCCGCAAGGAGCTGATGCGCGACAGCAGCCGCACCGTCGGCCGGCTGGATTCCCGCTTCGTCGGCATCGATGTCGACGACAGCGCCGCCGACCCCGAATTTGACGCGGCCGACACCTCGATCAGCGGCGCCTATATCGCGGCGCTCAATTCCTATCTGTTCGGCACGCTCGGCTACAAGACGCCGCTCAGCTACCGCCCGAATTTCTACAAGGAGATCAGCCCGGCCTGGGACCAGCGCCACCGCGCACCGGGCGGCGGCGGCCGGCCGATGCCGGCGGCGGACACCGCGCTGGACCTGGCCCGCGCGATGCGCACCAACAGCCATCTCAAGGTACTGTCGCTCAACGGCTATTATGACATGGCGACGCCCTTTGCCGGCGCCGAATATGACCTGAAGCATATGCAGCTCGACAAGGCGCTGCAGGCCAATATCAGCTATCGCTATTATGAATCCGGGCACATGATCTACATCCACCCGGAGTCCATGAAGGGCCTGCGCCGCGACCTGCTGGCCTTCTACGACAGCGCCATGTGATCTATGGGCGCCGCGTCCATGAGGATGCGGCGCCGATTATGCTCAGCGCTTGTCCGCGACCATGAACAGGTGCGTCTGCGGCAGGGCCTGAAGATCGACCTCCTTACCGGCGACGAACAGCCGGCCGAGGCGGCGGATATTATGGATGTCGGCCAGCGGATCGGCGTCCAGCAGCAGCAGGTCGGCGATCTTGCCCGCCTCCACCGTGCCCAGATCCTGTAGTCGCCCGGCGGCCCGCGCGCCGTTGCGGGTTGCCGCGACAATCGCCTGCATCGGCGTCATGCCCAGTTCCACCAGCCCTTCGATCGCCAGCAGGCTCCCCTCGCCTGGCTCCTGCTCCGGCGATTTGGGGCCGCGGCGAAATTCGGGCGCATCACCCAGATAATTGTCGGTCGCGATCGTGACCGGGCATCCGGCCGCGACCAGCCGCTCGGCATTGCGCCGCTCGATCTCAGCATCGTCGCCGCGCATCGCCGCCCGGCGACGCAATTCGGTGCTGGTCAGCGCCGGCGGCATCTGCGCAATGTCCGCCACCGCCCTGGCGCGCCTGGCGATCTGCTTCTGTCGCACCGCGCCGGTGACCATGTTGGACCGCATCGCGCACAACGTCCCCTTTGACAGGATCAGCGCGATCAGATCGTCGGGATAGTCGCGGCTCAATATCTCGGGATGCTGGATCAGGTCGATCCCCGCCTCGACCGCCAGGCGCAGCCCTTCCGAACTGGTGGCATGGGTTTCCGCCATCTTGCCGCGCTTGTGCGCCTCCGCCACGATCACCGCCTGCTGGCGCGGCGAAAAGCCGATCAGCGAGGGCATCATGAAATGGCTGGTGCCGCCATATTTGAGGAAATCGACGCCCCGATCGAGATAGGCGCTGACGGCGGCCCGCAATTGTTCCGGCGTCATGTCCATCAGTTCCTCGCCCATGCCCTGGGCCAGCAGGTCGTTCCACTGTTCCTGAAACAGGGTCAGGTCGCGATCGCCGGTCAGCGAATAGGTCAGCGAAAATGGCCCACCCCAGCCCAATATATTGCCCGCCACCAGCATGCGCGCGCCGATCGCCTGGCCGCTGGCGATCCGGTCGCGCACCGCCAGCAGCGGCGGCAGCACGCCATAGCTGTCGCGCATGGTGGTGACGCCCGCGCGCAACTGGCGCTGGGCAAATTCGAGCGCCAGTTCCTCGTTCTGGTCGGCATAACGCGATGAGGTGTCGCGGCGCGCCGGATTGCCATAGACGGTCGCATGAACATTGGAGTCGATGAAGCCGGGCAGCAGATAGCGCCCGCGGCCGTCGACCTGCCGCGCCGAGGCCGGCGCCTTCAGCTTTGTGCCGACCGCTGCGACCTTTCCATCAGCGATGAGCACGTCCTGCCCGGTCCTGGCGGTGGCGCCAGTGCCGTCGATGACGGTTACGTCGCGTATCCATATTGTATCAGCTGCAACAATCTCGGGCCGGAACAGCCCCAGAGCCGCTCCAGACAGCAGCAGGGAACGAACAATTTTTCTATTTATTTTCATTACACTAACTCCCCATTCGACGCTTTTAGCCGGCGACTGCGGACTGACATTTAACTGCAATCTTGACAGGATCATGCAGCCTTAGCATGATTAAAGTATACGATATTCCATATACATTGAAGCGGTCAAAGAGCTGCAAAGACAGAGAGAGGAGCTGAACACCCGTCCGGGGGACCGTCAGGCGGTCCGGTACGCAGGAGCCGACATCGGCGCAGCATCCCACATTGCTGCGCATGCAAAATCATAATCTGTGTCGAATGAATTGAATCCTAGCGATTACAAGGGGATAGACCAATGATGACGATCCGACCGGCGGGCCTGTACGGCCGCCGCAATGCCTTTCTGTTGCTGTCGACCATCCTGGCCGGCGGCGGCTTGGGTTCCACCGCCCAGGCCCAGGAGGCGGCCCAGCCCTCCACCGACATCGTCGTCACCGGGTCGCGCCTGGTCCGCACCGATCTGACCGCGCCCAGCCCGATTTCGGTCATGGGCAGCGAGGATGTGAAGCTGTCCGGCAACGTCACGCTGGAAAAGACCCTGAACGAGATGCCGCAGCTGGCGTCGGGCACCACCTCCACGGTCAATAATGGCGGCGGATCGGGCGTGCTGACCGCCAATCTGCGCGGCCTGGGCAACACCCGCACGCTGGTGCTGGTCAATGGCCGCCGCTTCATCCCCGCCGATTCCAACGGCAATGTCGACCTTGCCTCCATTCCCGACGCCCTGATCAAGCGGGTCGAGATCATCACCGGCGGCGCGTCGGCCGTCTATGGGTCCGATGCGATCGCCGGCGCGGTCAACTTCATCCTCGACGACAAGTTCGAAGGTGTGGAAGCCAGCGCCCAATATGGCATTTCTGATCGCGGCGACGCCGAATCGAAGAAGCTCGACCTGACCTTTGGCACCAGCACAGCCGATGGCCGGGGCAATATCACCCTGTCGGGCAGCTGGACGCGCCAGTCGTCAATCACCCAGAATGATCGTGGTTTCAGCCGCACGCCGCTGGGCGAAGTCAATGGCCAGCTGGTCTATTCGGGGTCGGGCAGCATCCCCGGCACGCGCGTCCCGCTGAGCGCCGCGCAGCGCGCCGCCCTGACCGGCGTCAACCTGACACCCGGTGGCAGCTGCACATCGGTCACCGGCATTCGTTTTGGCGAGAATGGCACCGTCCTGCCCTATTGCCAGCCGGAAGATACCTACAACTACGCGCCCTATAATCTGCTGCAGCGTCCGCTCGATCGCTTCAACGTCGCCGCCAACGCCCATTATGAGGTGGCCGACAAGATCACCGCCTATGCCGAGGCCTATTTCGTCAACGCCAAGAATGACATGATCCTGGCGCCCGACAGCTTCACCCCGCTAACGCCCGGCGCCGCCTCCTCGACATTGCTGATCCCCAACTATGCCAGCAATCCGGTGCTGCCCGAAAGCCTGCGCCAGTTCTTCACCAACAATGCCGCCATCTTCGACACCAATGGCGACGGCACGGCGGAAATCGTCGGCGGCGGTCGCCGCGCGGACGAACTGGGCACGCGTAATTATCGCTATGAACGGCAATCCTACCAGATCACCACCGGCCTGCGCGGTGATGTGTCGCTGCTGGGCAGCGACTGGAAGTGGGACGCCTTCTACCAATATATGCGCAACCGCACCGACACCCGGAACGAGGGCCTGATTTCGCAGACACGCCTGTCGATGGGCCTGGACGCGGTCATCGATTCCTCGGGCAATGTCGTCTGCCGCAACCAGTCGCTGGGCTGCGTCCCCGTGTCGATCCTGGGTCTCAATTCGATCAGCCCGGAAGCCGGCGCCTTCCTGACCCCGGTGCGTGAAAGCCATGACATCTTCACCCGCCAGGTCGCGGGCGCCAGCATCGCCGGCACCCTGTTCGAACTGCCGGCCGGCCCGGTCTCGGTCGCGCTGGGTGCCGAATATCGCAAGGACAAATATACGTTCAGCCCCAGCCCGCTCGACCTGGCCAATGAATATGGCGCGGTGTCGCAAAAGGCGCTGGCCGGTGCCTATGACGTCAAGGAACTGTTCGGCGAACTGCGCATCCCGATCCTGGCGGACATGCCCTTCTTCGATACGCTCGCGATCGAAGGCGCGGCCCGCTATTCGGATTACAGCTCGGTCGGCAAGGTCTTCACCTGGAAGCTGGGCGGCGAATATGCCCCGGTCAGCTGGATCCGCATCCGCGGCGCCTATAATAGCGCGATCCGCGCGCCCAATATCGCCGAACTCTATACGGCGGTGACCCGCGGCTATTCCAGCGGCACCGATCCCTGCGCCATCCCGACCTCGGGCGGCGACAATCGCAGCGACGCGCTCAAGAATTTCTGCGTCGCCACCGGCGTGCCGGCGGGCGAGATCGCCAACTTCACCCAGGCGACGCTGGGCCTCAACCAGGACAGCGGCGGCAATCCGAACCTGCGCGAGGAAAAGTCGAAGACCTACACGATCGGTGCCGTCATCTCGCCGCCCTTCATCCCGCGCCTCAACATCACGGTCGACTATTTCAACGTGAAGGTCGACGACGCGATCATGACCGTCAACGCGCAGCAGACGATGAACGACTGCTACACGATGATGGATGCGGGCAGCGCCACCTGCCGGGCGATCACGCGCCTGGGCAATGGCCAGCTCGACTATGTCAGCGTGTCGAGCAACAATATCGGCTCGCTCAAGGTCAACGGCATCGACGCGCAGGTCGATTATCGCGTGCCGCTGCCCGGTGCGCTGTCGCTGGGTGACGATGCCAGCCTGTCGTTGCAGGCGATCGCCAGCTGGCTGTTCGAGCGCACGACGCAGGTGCTCGCCACCTCCGCCCCGCAGGATTGCGCCGGCTATTATGGCGCGGGCTGTTCGGTCGGCACTGGCGGCTTCATCACCCCGGACTTCAAGCTGAACCTGGGCGCCACCTATGCCAGCGGCCCGCTGAGCTTCCGCCTGCAGGGCCGGATGATCGGCGACCTGAAGCTCTATCCGACCGCGACCAATGTAGTGAAGTCTGTGGACCCGGTCTGGTATCTCGACACCAGCTTCTCGATCGACGCGACGGAGACCTTCTCCTTCTTCGGCGGCGTCAACAACCTGCTCGACCGGCAGCCGCCGATCCTGGGCACGACGCTGGTCGGCGACGCCAATACCGACGTGTCGCTCTATGACACGCTGGGTCGCCGCTACTTCGTGGGCGCACGAATGAAGTTCTGACCCGTTAGATGGGCGGGCCGGAGCCGTGGCGCTCCGGCCCGCCACTTACAACAGCTATAGAGATCAGGCTCAATGATGCGACCGGCAAGGTCGATCGGGTCGGCGGCGTCGATTACACGATCAAGGACGGCATCATCTATGATGCAAAGGCGTTGCGCGCTGAAGTCCGCGCCATGGTCGCCCGGCAGAAGGCCGAGCGCGGCATACCACCGGGCATCATGACGATCGAGAATGCGGAGGCCTCTACGCTACCATGAGGTCTTCGCAGCGACAGGCAGAAGGCGGCCTTTGAGGTCTGACCGGAGCCTGTCGACGGGCGCTCTTTCCTGTTGCCGACAGCCCTTGTCGGCAGCGGGGAAGAGCGCCGATTTGCCTTTGGCCCGTCAACCGCCCGCCGGACCGAAGCGGGCCACCATGTCATAGGCGTCAGCCAGGAAGACCTGGCGGACATAGGTGATCGGGTCGCCGCCGCGCCAGGTATGGCGCTCGACGCACAGGCAGGGCGCACCGGGCGCGATGCCGAGCAGGCTCGCCTCCTCCCGCGTTGCGCCCACGGCCGAAATCCGGTTTTCCGCCTCGGTCCAGGGCACATGCTGCAGCAGCCAGGTGCCCGGCGAGATGCTGTTGAAATCGCCATCGACGATCGCGGGCACGGCGCGGGTCGCGATCAGGCGATGCTCCACCGCGAGCGGCCGATCATCGGCACAATGAATGCCATCCAGTTCCAGCAGTTGCGCGCCATTGGCCAGCGCCGCTTCCTCGTCACGCCCCGCAATCGGGCCACGCACCTGCCGCCGGGTCAGGCGATAGCTGTGGCGCTGGCCGCGCTCGCCGATCTGGACGGCAAGATCCGGGATATCGAGCACCATCGAATGGACGCGCGGTCGGGCGACGAAGCTGCCCGCCTTCTTTCGCCGCTCGACCAGGCCAGCCGATTGCAGCGCCGACAGCGCCTTGTTCACGGTCATGCGCGAACAGCCATGCGCCTGCATCAGTTCCTGCTCGGTCGGCAGCCGGTCGCCCGGCGCCAGCGTGCCGGCCAGGATGCGCGCCTCGAAATCGGCGCGGATCTTCTCGTGCAGCGGCTGTTTCACGCGGTCAGTTTCTCCAGCGTCCGGCGATAGCGGGTGACGATGGCGTCGCGGGCGCGATGCCGCCCGCCGCTTACCATCTGCACGCCCCGGCGCCAGACCGTATCGATCGCCTCGCGCCCGGCGCCGAAGATCAGCCCATCCAGCAGGCGCTCGACGGGACGATGGGCAAACGAAGGATGATCGAGGTCCAGCGTGACGAAATCGGCCGATGCGCCGACCCGCAATCCGGCCGCGGCGCCCAGCGCCTGCGCGCCGCCGGCCACTGCCGCACGATAAAGGCGATCGCCGGTCGACATGCCCGCTTCGCGCGCCAGCACATTGCGCCGCTGCAGGCCAAGGCGCTGGCCATATTCCAACAGCCGCAATTCCTCGGTCGCATCGATGCGGACATTAGAATCGCTGCCGACGCCATAGACGCCGCCGGCGTCCAGGAAGGGTTCGGCCGGGAAGAGGCCGTCGCCCAGATTGGCCTCGGTAATCGGACACAACCCCGCCACCGCGCCGCTGGCCGCCATCGATCGCGCCTCATCCTCGGTCATGTGCGTCGCATGGACCAGGCACCAGCGGTTGCTGACCGGCGCATGGTCGAGCAGCCATTCGACCGGCCGCTGGCCGCTCCAGGCGATGCAGTCGATCACTTCCTTCTGCTGCTCGGCGATGTGGATATGAACCGGATTATGACCCGCGATCCGGGCGAGCAGCGCCAGTTCGTCGGGTGCGACCGCACGCAGGCTGTGCGGCGCCACGCCAACGACGGCATCGGGCAGGCTCCGCGCGCCCGTGATCGCCGCTTCACGCAACCGGGCGAAGCCGTCCAGATCATGGATGAAGCGCCGCTGGCCCGCGCTCGGCGGCTGCGCACCGAAACCCGACCAGGCGTAGAAGACCGGCAGCAGGGTCAGGCCGATGCCGCTTTCCGCCGCCGCCGCCATGATCGCCAGGCTGGTTTCGGCCGGGTTTGCATAGGGCGCGCCGTCCGGGGCGTGATGCAGATAGTGAAATTCGCCGACGCGGGTGAAGCCGCTTTCCAGCATCTCGACATAGGCCTGGGCGGCGATCGCCGCGATGTCATCCGGGTCCATGCGACCGACGAAGCGATACATGAGGTCGCGCCAGGTCCAGAAACTGTCGCCCGCCGGGCCGCGCACCTCGGTCAGCCCCGCCATCGCCCGCTGGAAGGCATGGCTGTGCAGATTGGGCAGGCCCGGCAGCGCGACAGGGTGTCGGATATCCTCGGCCTGCGGCGCGGCGTCCCGCTCGATCGACGCGATCGCGCCGTCATGCAGCACCATCCGGATGTCCTGCGCCCAGCCCTCCGGCAGCAACACATGGTCAAAAAACAGGGACGTCATGGACTGCAAATCTCCCGGACCGATATAATGTCTATACATTAAATATCGAATCATGCAATCTGGGCGCAAGGCCGTGAAGGGAGGCTGGCGATGACGATGATATGCGACCGGCTATGGACCAATGCCCGGCTGGCGACGATGGCGGGCGACGGGATTGGCGCGGTCGAGGATGGCGTGATCGCTGCGCGCGATGGCCGCATCACCTATGTTGGCGCTCGCTCCGATGCCCCTGCCTTCGCCCCCACCGAAACGATCGACTGTGCCGGCCGCTGGATCACGCCGGGTCTGGTCGACTGCCACACCCATTTGGTCCATGGCGGCGATCGCGCCGCCGAGTTCGAGCTGCGCCTGGCCGGCGCCTCCTATGAAGAGATTGCGCGTGCCGGCGGCGGCATCGTTTCGACCATGCGCGCCACCCGCGCAGCGAGCGAGGCGGAACTGGTCGCCAGCGCCCTGCCCCGGCTCGGCGCGCTGATCGCCGAGGGCGCAACCACGGTCGAGGTGAAGTCCGGCTATGGCCTTGATCCCGTCTCCGAACTGCGGATGCTGCGCGCCGCGCGCCAGCTGGGCCGCGAACGGCCCGTGCGGATCATCACGACCTTCCTGGGCGCCCACGCCCTGCCGCCCGAATATGCCGGCGATGCCGATACCTATATCGCGATGCTGTGCGACGAATTGCTGCCCGCCGTCGCCGCCGAAGAGCTGGCGGATGCGGTCGATGCCTTTTGCGAGGGGATCGGCTTTTCGCTGGCACAGACCGACCGGCTGTTCACCGCCGCGCGCGCACTCGGCCTGCCGGTCAAGCTTCATGCCGAACAGCTTTCCAACCTCCATGGCGCGGCGCTCGCCGCCAGCCATGGCGCGCTGTCGGCCGATCATCTGGAATATCTGGACGAAGACGGCATCGCCGCCATGGCCCGCACCGGCACGGTCGCAACCTTGCTGCCCGGCGCTTATTATTTCGTGCGCGAGACGAAGCTGCCGCCGATCGACGGGCTGCGCCGCGCCGGCGTACCGATCGCGCTGGCGACCGACTGCAACCCCGGCACCTCGCCGCTCACCTCGCTGCTGCTGGTCATGAACATGGGCGCGACCCTGTTTCGCCTGACCATCGACGAATGCCTGGCGGGCGTGACCCGCAACGCGGCCCGCGCGCTCGGTCTCGACAAGGACATCGGCACGCTGGAGGTCGGCAAGAGCTGCGACCTTGCCATCTGGGACATAGAGCGCCCTGCCGAACTGGTTTATCGCATGGGGTATAACCCGCTCCATGCCCGCATCTGGAGTGGTCAATGAACGCTATCATACTCGTCCCCGGCGAAGCTTCGCTGGCCGACTGGCGCGCCATCTATCGCGGCGCGACGGCGCGGCTCGATGCGAGATCGGCGCCGCGCATTGCCGAGAGCGCAGCGGCCGTGGCGCGCATCCTGGCGAAAGGCGAGCCGGTCTATGGCATCAACACCGGCTTCGGCAAGCTGGCCAGCGTCCGCATTGGTGACGAGGATCTGGCCACGCTCCAGCGCAATATCGTGCTGAGCCACGCTGCCGGCACCGGCGCCCCCTCCCCCGCGCCGGTCATCCGCCTGATGATGGCGCTGAAGCTGGCAAGCCTGGGCCAGGGCGCATCGGGCGTACAGCCGCAGACCGTCGCCCTGCTGGAGGCGATGCTGGTCCAGGGTCTGACCCCGGTGGTGCCGGCCCAGGGATCGGTCGGCGCCAGTGGCGACCTGGCGCCCTTGTCGCACATGGCCGCCGCGATGATCGGCGTCGGAGAGATCATGCTGGACGAAGAGCGCCTGCCCGCCGCCGAGGCGCTGGCCCGTGCCGGCCTCGCCCCCCTGGAGCTTGGCCCCAAGGAAGGGCTGGCGCTGCTCAACGGCACACAATTCTCGACCGCCAATGCGCTCGCGGGCCTGTTCGAGGCGGAGACGCTGTTCCAGTCCGCGCTCGTCACCGGCGCGCTCTCGACCGAAGCGGCCAAGGGCTCCGACACCCCCTTCGACCCGCGCATCCACGCGCTGCGCCGCCATGCGGGGCAGATCGAGACGGCCGATGCGCTGCGCGGCCTGATGGCAGGCAGCGCCATCCGCGCGAGCCATCTGAAGGGCGATGAACGCGTGCAGGATCCCTATTGCCTGCGCTGCCAGCCGCAGGTGATGGGCGCCGCGCTCGACCTGCTGCGCCAGGCGGCAACCACGCTCGCCATCGAGGCCAATGGCGTGTCCGACAATCCGCTGATCTTCCCGGAAAGCGACGAGGCGCTGTCGGGCGGCAATTTCCATGCCGAGCCGGTCGCCTTCGCTGCCGACATGATCGCTCTTGCCATCTGCGAGATCGGATCGATCGCCGAGCGCCGCATCGCCATGCTGGTCGATCCGGCGCTGAGCGGCCTGCCTGCCTTCCTGACGCCGAAACCCGGCCTCAATTCGGGCTTCATGATCCCGCAGGTGACGGCCGCCGCTTTGGTCTCGGAAAACAAGCAGCGCGCCTATCCCGCCAGCGTGGATTCGATCCCGACCAGCGCCAATCAGGAGGATCATGTCTCCATGGCAGCCCATGGTGCCCGCCGCCTGCTCGACATGGCAGAAAATGCCACTGCAGTGATCGGCATCGAATTGCTGGCGGCGGTGCAGGGCATGGACTTCCACGCCCCGCTCACCTCCAGCGCCGCGTTGGAAGCGGCCCGCGCCTGCGTGCGGGATCAGGTGCCGCACCTGACCGATGACCGTCATTTCCACCCGGATATGGAGGCAGCCAACTGCATCGTCCGGTCGGGCGCGCTGGTGGCGGCCGCTGGTCATGCCCTGCCGGTGCTGGGATGAACGACTGGCTCGACATCCGGCGGGGCGAGGCGGCGTTGATCGTCGCCTTTCCCCACACCGGCACCGATCTCGCCGATGTCGGCGGCGCGTTCCGCTCGCCCTGGATCGCGCGCGCGGATGCCGACTGGTGGGTGGATCAGCTTTACGCCTTCGCTTGCGATCTGGGCGCAACGACGATCCGCACAGCCATTTCGCGCAGCGTGATCGACGTCAATCGCGATCCCTCCGGCGCCTCGCTCTATCCGGGGCAGGC
This sequence comes from Sphingobium sp. L-44, assembly GCF_056859495.1. Taxonomy (NCBI): domain Bacteria; kingdom Pseudomonadati; phylum Pseudomonadota; class Alphaproteobacteria; order Sphingomonadales; family Sphingobiaceae; genus Sphingobium; species Sphingobium sp. L-44. The sequence continues at coordinate 59,885 of NZ_JBSXOQ010000089.1, forward strand.
CACAACCGAACTTTGCCCGACGACCGATTTCGACGGCAAACCGCTCTATGCCGGCACCGTCCCCGATGCGGCCGAAATCGACCGGCGGCGGGCCAACTGGTTCATGCCCTATCATGCCGCGCTGCAGGCGGAGATCGACCGGCTGCGCGCCCGGCATGACCAGGTCGTCATCTATGACGCCCATTCGATCCGCAGCCATGTGCCGCGCCTGTTCGACGGCGCATTGCCGCAGTTCAACATCGGCACCAATTACGGCACGACCTGTTCACCGGAACTGACCGCCGAGGTCGCCCGGCTCTGCGCGGCAAGCGGCATGAGCCATGTGGTCGACGGCCGCTTCCGCGGCGGCTGGACCACGCGCCATTATGGCCGGCCCGAACAGGGCGTCCATGCGATCCAGATGGAACTCGCCATGCGCGGCTATCTCCACGAGCCGGCCAAGCGGACCGAGGCCAATTGGCCGCCGCCGCTCGACCCGGCCCATGCCGCGCCGCTGACCGCCACCCTCACCGCCATCTTGAAGGCCTGCCTCGCCTTCACCCGCCAGGAAGGCCGACCTTCATGACCCGCATCGACAATAGCCGCATCATCAAGCCCGCCACCGGCACCGTTCTCAGCGCCAAGAGCTGGCTGACCGAAGCGCCGCTGCGCATGCTGATGAACAATCTCCATCCCGACGTCGCGGAGCGGCCGGAGGAACTGGTCGTCTATGGCGGGATCGGCCGCGCCGCGCGCGACTGGGAAAGCTATGACCGGATCGTCGAAACGCTGAAGCGGCTGGACGACGACCAGACCTTGCTGGTCCAGTCGGGCAAGCCGGTCGGCGTGTTCCGCACCCATCGCGATGCGCCGCGCGTACTGATCGCCAACTCCAATCTGGTACCGCACTGGGCCAATTGGGAGCATTTCAACGAACTCGATAAGCGGGGCCTGGCCATGTACGGCCAGATGACCGCGGGTAGCTGGATCTATATCGGCACCCAGGGCATCGTGCAGGGCACCTATGAGACGTTCGTCGAGATGGGGCGCCAGCATCATGGCGGCAGCCTCAGCGGCAAATGGCTGCTGACGGCGGGCCTGGGCGGCATGGGCGGCGCCCAGCCGCTCGCCGCCGTCATGGCCGGCGCATCCTGCCTCGCCATCGAATGCCAGCCCAGCCGCATCGAGATGCGCCTGCGCACCGGCTATCTGGATGTCGCGGCCGCGACGATCGAGGAAGCCATGGCGATCATCGAGAAAAGCTGTGCCGAGAAGAAGCCCGTCTCGGTCGGCCTGCTCGGCAACGCGGCCGAAATCCTGCCGGAAATGTTCGCGCGCGGCATCCGCCCAGACCTGCTGACCGACCAGACCAGCGCCCATGATCCGGTCAACGGCTATCTGCCCGCCGGCTGGACTGTTGCCGAATGGATCGAGCGGCGCGAGCGCGAGCCCGAAGCGGTGGCAAAGGCCGCCAAGGCCAGCATGGCGGTTCATGTCCGCGCCATGCTGGATTTCCAGGCCGCCGGCGTCCCCACGACCGACTATGGCAATAATATCCGCCAGATGGCGAAGGATGAGGGCGTGGAGAATGCCTTCGACTTCCCAGGCTTCGTGCCCGCTTATATCCGCCCGCTCTTCTGCCGGGGCATCGGCCCGTTCCGCTGGGCGGCGCTGTCAGGCGATCCGGAGGATATCTACAAGACCGACGCCAAGGTGAAGGAACTGCTGCCCGACAACGCCCATCTCCATAACTGGCTCGACATGGCGCGGGAGAAGATCCACTTCCAGGGCTTGCCCGCGCGGATCTGCTGGGTCGGGCTGGGCGATCGCCATCGCCTCGGCCTCGCCTTCAACGAGATGGTGGCGAAGGGCGAACTCAAGGCCCCCGTCGTCATCGGCCGCGACCATCTCGACAGCGGCTCTGTCGCCTCCCCCAATCGCGAGACCGAAGCGATGATGGATGGATCGGACGCGGTCAGCGACTGGCCGTTGCTCAATGCACTGCTCAACACCGCATCGGGTGCGACCTGGGTGTCGCTGCATCATGGCGGCGGCGTCGGCATGGGCTATAGCCAGCATAGCGGCATGGTGATCGTCGCCGATGGCACGGCGGAAGCGGCCGCGCGGCTGGAACGGGTGCTGTGGAACGACCCGGCAACCGGCGTGATGCGCCATGCCGATGCGGGATACGAAATCGCGCGCGACTGTGCCCGTGACAAGGGCCTCGACCTGCCGGGGATATTGGGCTGAGCCACCAGCTCAGCCCCGATCAGGCGAGCTTGCCGGCCAGCATCTGCAGCGAGGCCGCATAATAGTCGGTCGACAGGCCTGCCGGTTGCGGCAGGCCCATGATCTTGCCGGCAATCGCCATGCCGCCCGCCGACAGCGCATAGGGGGCGACCTCCCCGGACTGGACATCGACCCAGGCCGGGATCGGCTGTTGCCGGGTCACATAGCCCTGCCAATAATCCCGGATCGGCTTCAGCAGCGCAGCCCGGCGCCCGGCCTGGGCATAGAGCGGCACGCGGATCGCGTCGAAGCCGAAACGGGCGGGCTTGCCCATGGCCGGCACCACCATGTCATGTCCCGTCACATCGACCCAATCGGTCGGCAGCTTGAGCGGACCGAATTGCGCCGCCGCCATCAGCGCTTCGCTGTCGCTGATGATCCGTCCCCAGGCAGCCTCGCCATCCAGGCGACGAAAGGCGTCGAGCGCGGGCCAGACGAAATAGGAAGGGTTGAGCGTCACCGCCTCCGGCGTGACGAATCCCTGCAGGCCGGGCAGCAGCAATTTGCGCCCATGGCGTTCCAGCACCAGATGCTGGCGGATGGCAGCACGGATATCGGCCGAACGACTGGCATAGTGCCCCTCGCCCCAGCTTTTCGCGGCTTCGGCCAGCGCCCAGGCAATGAACAGATCGCCATCGGTTGCATTATTGGTGTCGGCCACCGGATCGGGCTGCCGCGGGTCATAGCGCCAGGCGTAAAGCGCCATGTCGGGCCGGACCAGATTGCTATCGGTCCAGCGCAGGATCGCGTCGAACGCTTCCCGGTCATCGTTCCACAATGCCAGGCCCAGGCCATAGCCCTGCCCCTCGCTATGGCTGACACCGCCATTGCCATTGTCGATGATGCGGCCCGACGGATCGAGAAAGGCGGCCTTGAACCGGGCCCAGTCGCCATTGGTCACGCTGCTGCCCCGCGGCTGACGCGCCTTGGCGCAGGCTGCCGTGAAAACCAGTCCCATCCCCACCAGCAACGCACGCCGGTCAACGCCCATGGCGTATTTCCATGATGCCGTCGCGCCATTGCAGCACGGATGTATGCAGGTCCGCGCCGCCGCCCAGCGCCCGAAACCAGGCGTCATAGGCGCCACGCAGCAGCGGCGGCGCCATGTCCGCCCAGCGGCCATCGACATCGCCCTGGAGCGTTTCGGGCACACCGACATGCTGGATCATGATTGCATCGTCCGTCATCCGCAATTGCGCCTCACCCCAGCCCAACGTCCGCCACAGCCGGTTGATCCGCGCCATCAGCGCATCGCCGTCCGAAATGTCGGCGACCTGAAGCAGGGACGCGATGCGCCGACCGACCGCGCCGAAAAAGGCATCGGCCTGACCACGGGTCGCGGTGCCGAACACCTCGCTGCCGATCATCGCGGTCAGCAGCGACAGCCCGTCCATCGTCCACTGATCGGTTTCGGCGGGCTGATATTCCACGGCTTCCCGGATCATCAATTGCCTCCCAGAGACTGTTTGATCCCAATCAGCGACTTGAACTCGTCATAGCTGCCGAAGGTGTTGATGCTCATCTCACCGCCGACCCGCGTGCTGGGACTGACACGATAATAGATCGAGCCGTCCGCCGAAAGGGCAAAGCCGGTCTTGCTCAGGCTGTCATAATAAGACCGCACGTCGCTGTTCTGGGCCTTGAGGCCATCCAGCACCGCCTGTGCCGCCGGATCGGTCGGATAGACATTGACCTGATCCTGGCTGTAGCTCTGATAACCAGGCGCCACGCCGGCCTTCACCTCCAGCAGTTCCGACGCATAGGCATAACGCACCGGCAGGCTGATGCTGAAGAAGCTCTGTGGGCTGAAATAGCCGCCAAAGCCGTAGGTGAAGTAGTTCTGATTATTGTCGAAATCCTGATAGTTCACATTGACGCCGCCGGTGACCGACGAGCGATCGCCGCGATAGAAGGGCAGATAGCCACCGACATTGGCCTGGAAACCATGGTTCTTGCGGACATCATGCCCGGCATATTTATAATAGGACAGGTCGCCATAGACCCCCGCCCCATCCTGATCATAGGAGAAGGATGCGCCGCCGCCGGTCCGCATCACCTGGCCCCACATCGCCCCGGTCACGGGATCGCGTGTGCCAGCATAGGACAGGACGCTGTCGGTCACCGGCTTGCGCTCGAACCAGGCGCGGGCCGTCGCATAGGGCGAGAAGCGCGGGCTGATCGCTGCATGCCAGGTGACGTCGCTATCCTCGAAACCGAGCGGCGTGACGCCGACCTCCAGTTTCAACAATGGCGTCTCGTAGCCGGCCGACAGCGCCACGCCCGACGCATGCTGGGTATCGGCGTCCACCAGTGCGGACTCCTCCTGATCGACGATCCCCTGCGCTTCGGGCGTCGCATTGCGACCGAAGCGGGCAAGCCCCGACCGGCTGGGACGACCGGCATCCAGCACCACGGCTTCCGCCCTCGCCTTGATCCGGCCGTTGCCAAGGCTGGTGGAGACTTCGGCCGATCCGGTCAGTTCCTTGAGTTCGCTCAGGCCCGCTTCACCCGATCGCTCGCGATAGCCGGTGCGCAGTTCGGCGCGCGGGCCACTGTCGCGGGTAAGGGTTCGGATCTCGGTCTGGATGCGGTCCATCACCGGATCGCCGCTTGTCATCATCGATCCGCCCGGCGCAGACGCCGGCACGCCGACCGCCGGATAGCCGCCCGGCATCGGCGCGGACTGGGCCACGACAGCGGGCGGGAAGCCACCCGTTTCACCAACCTGCGGCATCGGCGCGAACGCCATGCCTGCCGGTGACGGCGCCTGTCCGGCCAGCCGCGCGCCCGATCCCAGTGCGAACGGATTGACCGCCGTCGGGGCGGCCGCAGCCGACTGGTTGCGGAACGGGTTGTTGCCCTGCATCGTCGCGGCGAAGGGATTGCTGGCGGTGACATTGCCTGCGCCGCTCTGCGCGGCATAGACTTCCTTCGCGCGCTTCAGGTAGCGCAATGCGGCGCCCTCGTCGCCCCGCGCCTGCTCCATCCGCGCCGCCGCCATGTAAATCTGATAATCATTGGGCGACTGCTGCAAGGCGCGCTCGATCGTGGCGCGTGCCAGATCCTTGTCGCCCGCTGCGCCCGCCGTCTCGATCAGGCCCATCAGCGCGCCCTTATCATTGGGAGACTGGGCCAGGACCAGTTGATAGGTCTGCGCCGCCTGGGCCGGCATGCCACCCGACTGATAAAGCCGGGCCAGCGCGGCCAGCACTTCCTGATTGCCCGGCGCAGCGTTCCACGCGCCCTGCAGCAGGTCGAAGGCCTGGGCGTTCTGGCCTGCCAGCCGCAGCCGATCCGCCTGCGACGCCGCCATGATGCCGTTCATCCGCGCGACGACACGCTGGCCGTCGGGCGTATTGCCCGCCAGTTGCGCGGCGCGTTGCACGGCGCTGGTGGCAAAGGCATCGCGCCCGGTCTTGGCAAGCACGCGCACGATCGGCTCATAACCGGCCGGGTCGGTGATAGTGCCGGCGGTCAGCGCCTGCTGCGCCAGTTGCGCCGCCCCTTCCCGGTCACCCAGTTCGAACATCGCATCGGCCACAGCCGCCTGCTTGGTCGGGTCGATGCCGGGCGTCGCGGCCAGTTGGCGCAGCGCCATCAGCGCATCGGCCTGCCGGCCCTGCGCGGCCATCGCCTTGGCCCGCTCGATCGCACCATCGACCTTCAGGCCGACGGCGAAATTGCGCATCTGTTCCGTGCGCTGCATTTCGGGAATCCGCGCCATCAGCGTATCGGCGGCCGACGCCCGGCCACGATCGGCGTTGAGCAGCGCTGCCGCATAGAGCCAGTCCGGGTCGCTTGACGATCCCAGCGAGTTGATCAGCGATACCGCTTCGGGCAGGCGCTGGCGCTGGATCAGATAACGGGCAAACTCATAGCGGATCCACGGATCCTGCTGGTCCAGCAACAGGCCGGAATGAAATTCCTGTTCGGCGGTGACATCATCGCCGCGCGCAGCCGCGGCACGGGCGCGATCGCGCGCGGCCCGGCTCGCCAGCCGACCATCGGACTGCTTGGCCCCTTCATTTGCCTGCCGGTAGAGATCTGCCGCATCGGCATAGCGCCCCTGCCGCTCATAGATATCGGCCAGCAATTCGAGCGCCGGGCCGCGCTGCGGATAGCCGGAACGGACCAGCGCCTCGGCATCTGCCTGCGCTTCGCCAAGCCGGCCCTGCGTCAGCGCCGCGCGGGCATCGGCCAGCCCGCCAAAGAAGCGGGCGGAGGCCAGCGCCTGCGCCCATTGGGCCGCCGCACCGCGCTGCGACGCCTGATCGAGCAGGTCACGCGCTTCGCCAAAGCGCCCCTGGCGCAGGCGCACCAGTCCAAGGCCGCCCAGCGCGTCGGCATCATTGCGATTGGCCGCCACGGCGCGCTCGAACGCGCGCTCCGCGCCATCCAGATCATTGGCGTCGAGCGCCTTGAAACCGCTCGCGCGCGACGCGCCACCGCCAGCATTGCCGCTCGGACGCGCGGTCTGCGTCCGATTTGCCGCCGAGGGAGCTGCAGCCGGCGTGGGCGTAGGACGTGGCGTCGCTTCGGCGCGCCGTGCCGGCGTTGGCGCGGGCGTGGGTTTCGGTGCCGGCTGTGCCTTGGGCGACGGGCCGGCCAGTCCCTTGCGCGCTTCGGCATTATTGGGATCGAGCGCCAGCGCCCGGCGATAGGCCTGGTTTGCCAGATCCTGTCGCCCCTTGGACTGCCAATAGCGGCCCTGCTGGATCAGCGGCGCGACGCCCGGCACATCGGCCAGCGTGGGCATCGGCGCCATGCAGGCCAGCGCCAGGGCGGCGCAGGTGATACGCAGACGGAGGGTGGGGCTCATGCCTCATCCTCCTTGCTCAGGCGACGGCGCTGCTGCCGGCTGAGATAGAGATAGAGCGGTCCGGCGAGGATGAGCGCCGCGAGCAGGCCGCAGGCGGCCATCAGCAAAGGACGCTGGCTCAGCCAGAAGGCCGCCTTCATCCAGAAGGGCAGATAGCCGACCCAGTAGCCAGGCCCGACGGCAAAGCTGCTCATCCCGTCGCCGCTGGTGACCGCCAGGTCGCCCTGGATCTGGGCGTTGATCTTGGCATCGGCCATGCCGCCGACCAGATCGGGCAATGCGCGCGGATCGTCCGCCAGCAGGGCCACGACGCTGCGACCACCCTCGAACGGGGATTCGAAGCCGACAATGCCGGCAAAGCCGCTGGACGAGGTGACGAACGCGTCCGCTTCGCCATCCCCCGATCGATCGAACGGCGAGAAGAAGGCGAAAATGCGCTGGATCGGGCTCATCTCCGTCACCTGCAGCCTGCCATTTTCATAGCGGACCGGCGCGCCGGCAAAGAGCTGGTCGGAACCCGCGACACTGCTGCCGCCGATAACGATGATGTCCCTGCCCTGCAGCCGCTCGCCATCGACCGCGTTGGCGACGACGACCCCGGTCACTGGCGCACCGGTGGAATCGCCCATGCGGCCCATCAGCACCAGGAATGCCTCGACCGCCCCGGCCGATGGCTGACCGCCCATCAGCACCGTGGTTTCCGACAGGTCGGGACGAATGGTGAAGGGATAGCCAGCGCCGGCAAAGGTCGCGAGATCGGGCATGTGCAGCGCATGATAGGCGCGGCTGAGGTCGATGCTGCTGCTCGGACGCACGCTGACCCGGACATTCTCCGGCAGCGTCCCTTCGCATTTCTTCTTGTCGGCAATGATCAGATTATAGTCGAAGATCAGCTCGTTCTGGCCGAAAAGATTGTAGCGCGGCAGCACGATCGAGGCGCTGGAATCGTTGGACGATGCGCCCTGCGCCCCGAACAGACTGTCCCACCAGCCAGCCCCGGCGAGCGGCAGCGTGCGCAGATACTGATTGTTGATCGAGACATCGAGGCGCGAGGCGCGACGATCGAGCCATTTGGCCGCCGGATAGCGATAGCGCAGGTCGAGGCGACCGCCCTGGCGCGGCCAGAAGAAGAGATCGGGCGCGACCCGGAAGCGCGCCGACAGCGGTCCGGGCGGCAGGCCCATGCCCTGCAGCGCATTGGCATCCATGATCTCGCCCAGCTGAACCGGGCGGTCGGTGCGCAGCCAGCGCGGCGCGGCATAGCGCGCATAGGTCGGGATGCGGACCCCATCGAAATTCATCCGCGCGCCGCTCAGCACACCGCGGCCGCTGGCGATCGCCGCAGCGGCCAGCTTCAACTCGCTGGCGTTGCGGCCCATCACCACCAGCAATTCGCCGAACGTGTCGCGCGGATTGCGGATCACCGTCGCGCTCGGCCCGGTGATCGACAGGTTCAGCCCGGCGATCGGCCGGTCGGGCGTCGCGAACAGGATCGCATTGCCGGTCGGGATCTGATTGTAGACCGGCTTGAACGAAAAGCCGCGATAGCTGGCTTGCGCACCCAGCCAGGAGGCCAGGCTGGCGGCCGCCTCCAGTTCACCTGCGCGCGGCGTGCCGGCGAAGACGAAGGGCAGGCGCAGCGGCAGATTGTCGTGCCGGTCGAAGAAGGGACCGGGCAGACGGCCCAGATCCGGCGCCATCGGCAGCGTCTGGACGCTGAGGTCGAACCAGGACCGGACATTGCTGATATTGGCCCAGAGCGAACTGTGGAACGGATCCTCGCAATCGCGCGCATAATGGCCGACCAGGCGCAGGTTCAGCTGGTTGTCGCCAGGCAGGAACAGCGCCGGATTGACCGGAATGGTGATGTTCTGACCACCGGATTCCGCCGGGGTCAGGCGAATGGTGCGCACCACTTCGCCGTTCAACAACACGACCAGCTGGCTGAGATCGCCGAGCATGGCCGGCGACCAGGCGAAGTTCAGCGTCAGGCTGCTGTCGGTCACCACCTCGTTGCGGCGCATGCCGAAGGGAATGCCGATTTCGCCGCGCGTGCCGGCCAGGCGGATCGGCATCTTGACCTGCAGGTCGCGGAAGCTGAGCCGCTGCTTCTGCACGCCCGCTGCGGTAGCGGGTGCCAGCGTCGCCGCAGGTGCCTGCGCGAAGGCGTGCCCGCTGCCTGCGAGCAGCAGCGTCCCGATCGCGGCCAGGCCCAGCAATGCGGCCGCGGCCTGCTTGGCGGCTTTCGCCGCGGCGGCCAGGCGAACGGCCTTCTTCTGCTTGCGGCGCTCCGTGCGGTTGAGGCGGAACAGGCGCTTGAGGGTCATATAGTCGACCACGATGATATCCCAGAGAGAGTGCAGGGCCGAAACCGGCTTGCGGGGGGCAGCGGGCTGCCAGGCATCGGCACGGCCCATCACCGCGCGGACAAGGTGACGCGAAGAGATCATGTCCAGTTCCTGGAAGCGCAGATTGACCTCGCCCCGATCGAACCGGACCATTTCGACCGGAATCGTCAGCTTCTCGTCACCCATCGGCAGCGACATATAGGCGACGCGCCGGTCGCGCAGCGGGAAGTCGGGCGGCACGGCGATCGCGGCACCGCCCATCGAAATGTCGATCGTCGTCGCGTCGATCACATAGCCATCGGCCATGTAGAGGGTGACCGGCAATTCGGTGACGATGCGGATATATTCGCGCGCCTGCCGCGTCTCGCGCGCGACCGAAACGGCGGCGATCAGGATGATCAGACTGAACACGGCCCAAACGACGTTCAGCACCAGCGTATCGGTCTGAATGTTGAACAGATGCGGGAAGAAGACCCGCTTCACGATCGCCAGACCGATGCCGAAGATGATGAGGCCGATGCAGATCAGGTGCGGGCGCACCGTCGACAGGTCGAAATAGGTCCGGTCGAGCAGGCTGCCCTTGTCCGTCACGTTGAACTTGCCCTTGCGCGGCTGGAAGAAGGTCATGACCGTCGGGCGCGCCAGGTGAAAGGCCAGGATCGTCTCGTAGATTTCGCCCCAGAACGGCCGGCGATCCCCGCCCTGCGTATTCGCCGACGAGGTCATCGAACAGACCAGATGCGGCAGCGCATAGGCAAAGATCAGCGAGGCCGAGGCATGGATGATGTTCTGGCCAAAGATCAGATAGGCAAGCGGGCTGGTCAGGAAGACGATGCGCGGCAGCGGAAACTGGAAATGCAGCATCGCATTCAGGTAACAAAGCCGCTGCTGCCAATTGAGGCCGCGCCCGAACAGCGGATTGTCGATGCGCAAGATCTGGGTCATGCCGCGCGCCCAGCGGATGCGCTGGCCGATGTGCAGCACCAGCCGCTCGGTCGCAAGGCCAGCCGACAGGCGCGCACCGATATAGGCGGTGTTCCAGCCCATGCGCTGCAACTTCAACGCGGTATGCGCGTCCTCGGTCACCGTCTCGCCGGCAAAGCCGTTGGTCTGGGCCAGCGCATCGCGGCGGATGACGGCGCAGGAACCGCAGAAGAAGGTCGCGTTCCACAAGTCGTTGCCGGACTGGACCGCACCATAGAACAGGTCGCCCTCACCCGGCAGGTCGCGCACCGTGCCCAGGTTGCGCTGGGCCGGATCGGGCGAATAGAAATGATGCGGCGTCTGCATCAGCGCCAGCTTGGGATCCTGCTGGAACCAGCCGACGGTCATCTGCAGGAAGGCGCGGGTCGGCACATGGTCGCAGTCGAAGATGGCGATCAGTTCGCCATTGGTCTTCTTCATCGCGGCATTGAGGTTGCCGGCCTTGGCATGAAGATTGTCGCCGCGTGTCAGATAGCCGCAGCCAGCCTGGCGCGCGAAGGCCTGAAACTCGGGCCGGCGGCCGTCATCCAGGATGAAGACGCGGAAGCGATCGGCGGGATAATCCATGTCCATCGCCGCGAACACGGTGTTGCGGACGATCTCCAGGCTTTCATTATAGGTCGGGACATAGACGTCGACGCTGGGCCACTGATCGGGCTCCCCCTCGATCTCGACAACTTCACGATCGAGCGGCCAGCCAGTCTGCAGGAAGCCCAGCACCAGGATCAGCCAGGCATAGACTTCCGCCAGATACAGGCCCGACCCCAGCAGAAATTCTGCCAATGTGCCGAATTCGAGCGTCTCGGTGGTGCGCCAGAACATGTAGCGGGTCGATACGATCATCGACAGGATCGCCAGCACCAGCAGTGCGCGGCGACTGCGCAACCGGCCCAATATGGTCGCGCCCACGATGGTGATGCCGGCAAAGATCCACTGCGCATCCAGATCGAGCGGCACGGTGATCGCCAGCAGGGCGAACAGCCCGGCCAGCACCAGCAGTCCGTTGCTCAGGATCGCCTGCCGGCCCTTCACGAAGCCGCCTCCTCGGCCGCCTCTACCAGCCCGGCCGCCTGTTCCACGGTCGTCACCAGCCGGCGCAGGTCGTTAAGCGCCACGCTGGCGGGCGCGAAGCGGGCCAGCGGTTCGAACATCGCGCTTGCCTCGTTCACCGCCTCGTCGCGGCGGATCGTCCCGAGCAGCTTGCTACCGAACAGTTCGCGCAGGAAGATATGGGTGTGGCGCGACAGGCGATGGGTATCGTCCAGATGGTTGAGCACGAACCCGGTCTTGGCAAGATCGATCGTCGCCGTGCCCGGCTCGACCTTGGGCAGGGCCGCCAGCGATCCGGGACGCGGATGCAGGGGGCAGACATGCAGGGCGGCATGCGGCAGCAGCATGTCCTTGGTCTCGCGGTCCCCCGCCGCCACATCGGCAATGAAGATCTTCTTGCCGGCGAACGGCGAATGATCCGGCTTGCCCAGCAGATCCTGGAAGGTCGCGTCACGGCGCAGGCCATAGGCGGAAAAGAGCGCGACGCCCGACACCGCGATCTGGTCGGCGCTGCCGTCGTTCAGTTCCGGCAGGCCCTGGGCCGGGGTCAGGCCGAAATAGAGCTTGAGAGAATCCTGATAGGTGAAGTCGAGCGCGCTGACATCATGCCCACGCTGCGCCAGATGGATCGCCAGTTGGGCCGCGATGAAGCTGGTGCCGACGCCGCCCTTGGGCGAATGACAGAGGATCAGCGGCATCAATAATCTCGCTTGTCGGGGTCGTTCGACAGATGGCCCAGGAAATCGCGCAGATTGCCGCGCGGCGCAGCGGATGGCGGCGCGTCCTGATAGGCGTCGAACATGCTGGTCACATTGGCGCGGGGTGCGGGCGCAGGCTGTTCCGGCTCCGCGCGGCGGATCGCCAGCACGGCTTCCGCCTCGCGCGCTTCCAGTTTGGACAGGGGGCGTCCGACCACGCGCGGGTCGGTCAGCAGGGCCTCGAAGATCGGCCACAATTCCATGTCCGCGAAACTGTCCGCGAACTCGCGATAGCGAAAATCCCGGCGCCCCAGCCGGGCCAGAAGGCTTTCTGCGTCGGAGCGCATGGCCCTGTTCTCCCTGATATCCAAGGAAAACCTAGAGTAAAATGGTTAACAAAATCTTTAGAAATTCGAAGAAGTTGCGGCATTGCGGGCGCTGCGTGCGACGCACCGTTCGTCGCACGCAGGAAAATCCCCTTTTTGCTTCAACATCTTGGCGCCGCGAGCCGCAAAAACGCGCCGCGGCCATTGCCGCGCTTATTTGCGCGGCAATGCAACTTCCGCCTTGGCGGTCGCCAGGGTCGTGCCCAGTTGATTGACCATGCGGCAGTCGATCTGCACCACGTCGCGACCGTCATCGTCGACGAACTTGTCGACCACCGTGCCGGTCATGATCGTGATGTCGCCGGTGAAGGCCGGCCCGCGATAGGAAGCGACCGAATGGGTCACCATGCCCCATTCGCCGGCCCAGCCCGCCAGATAGTCGACGATCCAGGCGCCCATCGACGCGCCATAGCCATAGGCCCGCGGCATGCCGATGAAGCGGGCCCAGCGGGGGAAGAGATGGCCGCGCGATGGGCCGAAATAGGCGCCATCGGTCAGTTCCGGATTGATCCGCTCCATCACCGGGTCATTTTCATGCCCCGCCATTTCCTTGACGAATCCCAGCGCCTCCATGTCGAGGTCGGTGCGCCGGTGCGTGCCGCCCCAGATGGTGAAGAGATAGGCGCGCCATTCGGTGGTGAAGCTGGCGATGCTGTGCGGGCCGATGACGCGCTCGGGCAGAGCCGTGCCGATCTGGATATCGTCCCAATAACGTTTGCCATGGCCCAGTTCGTGCAGCATCTGCACCCAGTCGAACTTGCGATCCTGGATCTGCGCCAGTTCCTCGTCGCTCCACACCGGATCTTCGGTGCCCTCGACCACATCGGTCGTCTTCTCGCGCCCCGCCTCGGCCAGATAGCGGATCGAGGTGGAGCGCTGCTTGGCGATCAGTTCGCCATTCTGATTGTAATAATTATTGTCGCCACGCTGGAAACAGGTCGGCCCGGCGAACTTGGTATCCTTGACCGTATAGTCGAACGGAATGCGCTCATTATGGACCAGGTCACCGCCCTGGATGCGCGGACCATAGAACCACCATTCGTCGCCGCCGAACAGCAGGTGCGAATTGGGAATCGAACCGACGCAGGCCGGCCCGGCGCCATGGCCGTCATCCATCGTCACGGCAAAGCTCTGCGGCGCGACCAGCCGCCCCCAGCGCCCTTCGGCGGCATAATCGGCATCATAATGCAGCAGATTGGGATAATGCATCGCCTGCGCCCAACGGCGAATGTCATTATTGTGGATCGGCTCGCGCATCCGCGCAGGCTGCATCGGTTTGCCGAGATATTGGTCGATGTCCGAACAGTCGAAGACGGCTATGCTCATGGTTCCCCTCCGAGGAAATCTTTGTTCCGCCCTGCCATGGCGGAGCAGCGCCCAACGGCACAAGTCCATGGCCGACGACAGTATGCGCACCGACAAGCGGGAACATCCCGCCAGGCCGCAGAAAAGCGCGGTTTTTTCGCCGTTTATCGCGATGCCGATGTTTGTCCTGTGCGGCCTGGAGCTTGAACAGGACATCGATCGCAGCTAGATTGATGCCTCAATTAACAAGAAAAGAGACCGTGCCGTGGATTTCAACCTGACCGCAATGCCGATCCGCAACGCTGCCAGGGAAATTCATGCTCATGCCCGCCATATCCTGTTCCAATCTCGGCTGGACCACGCCTGACGGCCAGTCCGTCCTTTCCGGCCTAGACCTTCGTTTCCAGAGCGAACGTACTGCCCTTGTCGGCCGCAACGGCGTCGGCAAGACGACCCTGTTGCGCCTGATCGCCGGCGATCTCACCCCCAGCAGCGGCAGCATCGCCGTGCAGGGCCGGCTGGCCCGCCTGCGCCAGGCCGTGCAGTTCGGCGCGGATGAGCGGATCGCCGATCTGTGGGGCGTCGCCGATGCCATCGCCCTGTTGCGCCTGGCGGAAAGTGGCGATGCCACGGCCGAGCAACTGGCCGATGCCGACTGGACGCTGGAAAGCCGGATCGACGCCGCGCTGGAGCGGGTCGGGCTCGATGCCGGGCCGGATACCCGGCTCTGCACCCTGTCGGGCGGCCAGCGCACCCGCGCCGCGCTCGCTAGCGCGATCCTGGAAGCCCCCGACTTCCTGTTGCTCGACGAACCGACCAACAATCTCGACCGGGCCGGGCGCACGGCCGTTGCCGAACTGGTCGATGGCTGGCGCGCCGGGCTGATCCTCGTCAGCCATGATCGCGAGCTGCTCGAGCGAGTCGACGTGATCGTCGAACTCACCGGCCTTGGCGCCCAGCGCTATGGCGGCAACTGGTCCCAGTATCGCGAGCGCAAGGCGGTCGAACTTTCCGCTGCCGAGCATGATCTCGACATCGCGGAACGACAGGTGAAGCAGGCCGCGCGCAAGGCCCAGGTCGCGACCGAGCGCCAGCAGCGCCGCGACGCCGCCGGTGCCCGCAAGGGCGCGCGCGGCGACATGCCTCGCATCCTGATCGGCGCCCGCAAGAACCAGGCGGAAGCCTCCTCCGCCGCCGGCCGTAATGTCGCGGAGCGGCTGCGCACCGAGGCGGAGGATCAGGCGCAGGCCGCACGCAGCCGGGTCGAGATATTGGAGCCGATCCGCATCACCCTGCCCTCGACCGGCTTGGCGCCGGATCGGATCGTCCTGCGCCTCACCGATGTCAGCGTCGGCCATGATCCCGCCACGCCCTTGCTGGCGCATGTCGACCTGCTCGTCGAAGGGCCGGAACGGATCGCCATCACCGGCCCCAATGGATCGGGCAAGACCAGCCTGCTAGCGACCATGGCCGGCACGCTGCCCCCGCTGGCCGGACGGATCGACCGGCCAGTGCGCCATGCCGTGCTCGACCAGACCGCCGCGCTGCTCGATCCCGCGCTGTCGATCGCGGAAAATCTCGCCCGGCTGCATCCCGAACTGGACGAAAATGGCCGTCGCGCCCTGCTCGCTCATTTCCGTTTTCGGGGTGATGCCGCGCTACAGCGCGTCGGAAGCCTCAGCGGCGGGCAAATGCTGCGCGCGGGCCTGGCCTGTGTGCTGGGCAGCGCGCCGCCGCCGCTGCTGATCCTGGACGAGCCGACCAACCATCTCGACCTCGAAGCAATCGAGGCGGTGGAGGCTGGGCTGCGCGGCTATGACGGCGCCCTGCTGGTCGTCAGCCATGACGAGCGCTTCCTCGACGCGATCGGCATCACGCGCCGGATCGCACTCGGCTAGGCAGCCCGCAACGCATCCGCCAGTGGCTCCGCCTGATCGCCCAGGATCAGGTGCAGCCAGCCATCGGCCGATACCGGAAGCACCCAGGCCTTGACCCCGGCGCCCTGCAACGCGGCCGCATCCACGGCAGCGGGCCGATCGACGCGCACCAGCAAACGCGTGCCGCGCGTCTCGACCGCGCGCACACGCGCGCTCTTGAGCAGCGCCACCAGATCGGACGTGCCAGCGATTGGCGCCGGATCATGCCCGGCCAGCGCGCTGCGGATCTCCGCCGCGACCTGATCGGCGATCGGCCCCAGCACCACCTGGAAGCCGCCGTCGCGCAAGCGGACGATGCCCCGCGCGCCCAACGCCCGCAGCCGCGCCTCGTCAACGGTCGCGCTGTCGCCCAACACCAGCCGCAGCCGGGTGGTGCAGGCATCGACCGAGCGGACATTGGCTTTGCCGCCCAGCGCCGCGACCATCGCTGGCCCGCGCGCACCGGCCACGCTTGGCATCTCGGCCGCAGCGGCGGGCTCATCCTCGCGCCCCGGCGTCTTCAGGTTGAAGCGGCGGATGCACCAGCTGAAGGTGGCATAATAGACAGCGAAATAGACAAGCCCGACCGGGATCAGCATCAGCGGCTTGGTCGCAAGGCCGTAGTTCATCAGATAGTCGAACAGGCCGGCGGAAAAGCCGAAGCCCAGCTTCACGCCCAGCGCGTCCATGACGACCATCGACAGGCCGGTCAGCACTGCATGAACGACATAGAGGATCGGCGCCAGGAAGATGAAGCTGAACTCGATCGGTTCGGTCACGCCGGTGAGGAAGGAGGTGAGCGCAAGGCTGAGCAGCAGGCCACCGACGCGCTTGCGCCGATCCGGCAAAGCGGTGCGATACATGGCAAGGCAGGCGGCCGGCAGGCCGAACATCATCACCGGGAAGAAGCCCGACATGAAACCACCGGCGGTCGGATCGCCCGCGAAGAAGCGCTTGATATCGCCGGTCGCGCCATGGAAGTCGCCGAGCAGGAACCAGGCGACATTGTTGATGATATGGTGCAGCCCGGTAATCAGCAGCAGCCGGTTGAGCAGGCCATAGACGAACAGGCCGAGCGGCCCGGCGGCCACCACCCATTGGCTCAGGCGATCGATCCCCGCCTCTATCCAGGGGAAGCCAAGGCCGAACATCAGCGCGCCGAACAGGCCGGCCAGCCCCGCGACGATCGGCACGAACCGGCGCCCGGCGAAGAAGGCCAGATAGTCGGGCAGCTTGATGTCGGAAAAACGGTTGTAGAGCAGGCCCGCGACGATGCCCGACAGGATGCCGGCGGGTACCGAGACCTTGGCGATTTCCTTGGCGCGCCAGGCCGCCTGCGCCGCCTCCGCCACGTCGGGCGGCAGGACCAGCAGCACCTTCGCCCCCTCGGTCGTCACCAGATAGGCGATCACGCCGGCCAGGCTCGCCGCGCCATGATTTTCACGCGCCAGGCCGACCGCGACACCGGCGGCAAAGAGCAGGCCAAGATTGGAGAAGATCGCGTCGCCCGCCGCCGCGACGAAAGGAATGGCGAGCATGTCGGGCTGACCCAGGCGCAGCAGCAGCGCGGCGATCGGCAACACCGCGATCGGCAGCATCAGCGCCCGGCCGAGCGGTTGCAGCCGCGCCAGCAGGGTGGCGGGACGGAAGCTCATGCCAGGACTCCTTGGGCCATGTCGCGCACGGCAGCGGCGCTTTCGGCGGCGCAGGCGCGCTCCGCCAGGTCGATGCAGCGGGCCATGTCGAGCGTGCGCACCACTGCCTTCAACCGGGCGATCGCGGCGGGCGTGGCCGACAATTCGGTGATGCCAAGGCCGATCAGGATCGGTGCGGCGAGCGGGTCGGAGGCAAGGCCGCCACAGACGCCGGCCCAGCGGCCATGACGCTGTGCGCCGCGGCCGACTTCGCGGATCAGGCGCAGCACGGCGGGATGCAGCGCATCGATCCGGTGCGACACCGCCGCATTGCCGCGATCGACTGCGAGCGTATATTGGGTCAGGTCATTGGTGCCGACCGACAGGAAATCGGCCTCGACCGCCAGCATGTCGGCCAGCATCGCCGCCGCCGGCGTTTCGATCATCACCCCGAGCGGCACCGGCGCATCGATGCCCAGAGCCGCCTTTTCCGCGTCCAGCATCGCCCTGACCGCGCGATAGTCGGACAGGTCGGCGATCATCGGCAGCATGATGCGGCACTGGTCCGCCGGCACGGCGCGCAGGATCGCGCGCAACTGCACCTGCATCAGGTCCGGCCGGGCGAGGCTCAGGCGCACGCCGCGCAGGCCCAGCGCCGGATTTTCCTCGGCCGCCATCGGCAGATAGGGCACGGGCTTGTCGCCGCCAATGTCGAGCGTGCGGACGATCAGCGGTCGATCGCCCAATGTCGTTGCGATACCGGAATAGATTTCTCTTTGCTCGGCCTCGTCCGGCGCCTCCTCCCGGTCCAGGAACAGGAATTCGGTGCGCAGCAGGCCGCACCCCTCCGCCCCGGCCGCCACGGCGGCGGCGGCATCGGCCTGCGATCCCAGATTGGCGAAAATCTCGATCCGGGTGCCGTCGACCATGCGGCAATCGGCATGGGCCTGCGCGCGATCACGGCTGCGCTGCTCCCGCGCGGCGGCAATCCGTTCGCTGACCTCCGACAATGTGTTCACGCCCGGATCGGCGTCCAGTCGCGCGCCGTCCGCGTCAAGAATGACCGTGCGCCCGTCGGCGATGGCCAGCACATCCCGGCCGGCGGCGACCAGCATCGGGATGCCGGCCGACGCCGCTAGGATGGCGACATGGGAAGTGGGACCGCCGGCCGCCGTGCAGATTCCGGCCAGACGGTCCCTATCGAGCGCCAGGAACTGCGAGGGGAGCAGATCCTCGGCGATCAATATGCTTTGCGGGGGCAGCGCCGGCGCCGCGCTGGCCTCGCTGCCGAGCAGGGCGGCGATCAGTTGTCGCTCGATATCGATCAGGTCGGCAACACGTTCCATCAGCAGCGGGTCGCCGGTCGCGCGGATCGCCTCGGCCGCCTGCGCGGTCGCATGCCGCCAGGCAAAGGCTGCGCTGCGCCCGGCATCGATCTGATGCCCGGCCGCCTCGGCCAGTTCCGGGTCGGCCAGCAGCGCTCGATGCGCCGCCGCAATCTCGGCCGCCAGACCATGGCCCGCCGACAATTCGGCATCGACTGTCGCCATCGCCCGCGCGAGCGCGGCATGTTCGGCCGCGCCGCCCTGCCCGTCGCGCGGCACATCGACATCGGCGACGCGCAGCTGCACCACCTGTCCGATCGCCAGCCCCGGCGCAGCCGTCACCGGGCCATGCTGCGGCACGACCGGCGCCGGCGCAGGATGATCGGCCTTCGCCTCCTCGCCCAGCCCCGCTTCGATCAGCGCCACCAGCGCCTCGACCGCCGCACGGGCATCGCTACCTTCGCCCCAGATGATGATCTCATCGCCGCAGCGCACGCCCAGACCAAGCAGCCCAACGGTGCTGCGCGCATTGACGCTCTTCCCGTTTCGCACGATCGACACGGGCGCGACGAAGGTGCGCAGCAGCGCCGCGATCCGCGCGGCCGGGCGGGCATGAATGCCATGGGGGGCGTCGACGCGCACGACCCGCTCATGACTGTCACCTTCGCTGTCACCCTTGGCCGCTGCAGGTGCCAGCGCCGTGATCCGTGCGACGCCATCATTCCAGCCGACCAGCCGATCGAGCGGCTCCAGCGACAGGGCATAGCCCTCGCCCGCCAACACCACCGGCGTGATCAGCGCCTTGGCCCCTTCGGCTACCGCATCGAGATCGAAACCGATCAGCAGGTCGCCGGCCGCAACGGCATCGCCCGGCTTCACCTGCGGCGCGAAACCCTTGCCGCCAAGCGTCACCGTCTCCAGCCCGACATGGATCAGCAGTTCCGCGCCATTGGCAAGACGCAGCGAGACCGAATGGCCGGTCGGCGCCACCGTCAGCACGATCGCGTCGGCCGGCGCGCGGACTTCGCCTTCGATCGGGTCGATGGCAAAGCCCTCACCCATCATCCGCTCGGCAAAGACCGGATCGGGCACGCTTTCGATCGGCGCCAGCCAGCCCGCCAGGGGCGCGCGCAACGTCACGCTGGCCATCATCCCGCTCATGGGATCAGTTCCACCTGCTTGATCGCCCATAGGGGCTCAACATCCTTCGCCGTATAGGTGATGCACAAATTCTCCTTGCCGCTGCGCGGCGCAATCGGCGCGACCAGGCGGGTCACTTCCGGGTTCCCAACCGCCGGCGCCAGCGGCAGCACGGCGATGCGCTCGCCCTCGCAACTGCCGGCCCGCACTTCCACTTCGCCCGCCGGGGTCGCCGGGGGGCGGAAATGGATGGCGTCGCGATCCTTGCCGATCTGGAAATTGAACGGCAGCTGGCCGACATCGATCGCAATCTTCGACGCGCCGCCGACCGGGGCGTCGGCATAGAACCAGCAGGGCTGCAGGATATCCGTCAGGAAATGCGCCCGCTCGCCCTGCGCCGGGGCATCATCCTCCAGCGACAACACCACCTTGTTGGCGCAGCTTGCCAGTTGCTCGTCGGTGCGGCGGCGCAGGAAGGGCGCGTCGAGGCCGATATCGATCGCGCCCGGCATCATCCCGCCGTGCCAGGCGGTGCCGGCGCGCAGCCGGGCGCCGACCGGCAGGCTAAGGCCGTCCTTGTAAACCGGTGCGCGCGGCGTCACCGCGCTGCCGTCCAGCGTATAATGGATCGGGAAGCCCGACTGGCTTTCCAGCGTCACCCGCGTGTTCTTGTCACCCGGCGCATAGTCGGCCTTTGCCGTCACCGTCAGCGCGCTGATCGCGGGCTTGAGGCCCAGCGTCCCCATGCGTGCCATCTGCGGCACCAGCCGGTCCATGAAGCTGGCAAAATCATGGCTAGCGACCGGCGACCAGCCGATTTCGGCGACGGCACTGCCGCGCGGGAATTGCTGCCACTGGGCGCGTTCCTCGGTGCGGACATGTTCGGTGAAGAGATTGCCCTGCAGCCCCAAAATATGCTGCTGCTCGGCGGCGCTCAGTCCTTCGGGCTCGGGATTGAAGTCATAGACGCTGTGCAGGTCGGACAGATGGCCACGCCCCGGCGGTTCCAGCGGCCCAAATCCCTGGCGATTGTCGAAATAGAGGATCGGGGCCGGGCTCAATATCGCGTCATGGCCCGACTTGGCGGCCGTCACCGCACCCTCGATCCCGCGCCAGGAGGTGATGGTGGCATGGGGCGAGGCGCCGCCTTCCAATATCTCGTCCCAGCCAATCGGCTTGCGGCCATGTTGCGTCAGGAAATCGTCGATGCGGTGCATGAACCAGCCCTGCATCGCGTCCTCACTGCCGATGCCCAGCGCCTTCATCTTCGCCTGCATCGCTGGCGAGGATTTCCACTGGTCCTTCACCGCCTCGTCGCCGCCGATATGGATATAGGGCGACGGGAACAGCGCCATCACATCGGTCAGCACGTCCTCCAGAAAGCCGAAGGTCGCGTCATCGGCATTGTAGAGCCAGGGGAAAACGCCCCAGTCGGACTCGGTGCCCGGCGGGATCGCCACGCCCATGCCGAGCTTGGGATAGGCGCGGATCGCCGCCAGCGCATGGCCCGGCATCTCGATCTCCGGCACGATCATGACGCCGCGCGCAGCGGCATAGGCGACGATCTCGCGGATTTCGGCCTGGGTGTAGAAGCCGCCGACCTTGGGCAGCGGCGGCGCGCCGGGTGCGCCAGCGGGCACGCGCCAGGCGGAAACTTCCGTGAGGCGCGGATATTTGGGGATCTCGATACGCCAGCCCTGATCATCGACCAGATGCCAGTGTAGCCGGTTGAGCTTGTTGACCGCCATCCATTCGATCAACTGGCGCACATAGGCGGGCGACTGGAAATGGCGGGCACTGTCGAGCATCAGCCCGCGCCACTGGAAGCGCGGCGCGTCGGCAATCTGCATCGCCGCGACCGATACCGGGCCAGCGGCTTGATCCTGCGTCATCGCCTGCCACAGCGTCACCGCGCCATAGAGCAGGCCAGCATCGTCGCCAGCGGCGATCGTGGCGCCCTTGCCGGTCACGTCGAGAGTGTAGGATTCTGCCGCGCCGGTCGTTGCCCGGCGGAAGGATATGGCATTGTTGGCGTCAGCGCCCGTCTCGATCCGGGGACGAAAACCCCGGCTGCGCGCGACCAGATCGGCGAACCGCTCGGCCGCGTTACGGGCCGCAGCATCATCGACAGGCACCCGGATCGGGGTGGCGGATGTAATCTGGAAACTGCCCTGCCCTTCGCGCATCTGCGCGGGCACCGGCAACAGGCGGGGCAGTTCGGCCATGGCCGGGGCGATGGCGATGCCGGACAGCATCAGCGACGCAAGCAGCGTCAGGCGGCGGGCACGGATCACGAAACAGGCTCCCGAAAATAGCGTGCCCCTGCCGCGCCGCGCGGACGCGACAAGGGACGTGCGGCGGGCGGACGCTGTTGCGTTCCGTCCCGCCGTCTTCAAGTCATGCGCCTTCTGACAGGCGAGGCAATCAATAGTTGAAGTTCACCGTCGCCAGGAACTTGCGGCCCGAGCGATAGACGCCGCGCGGCAGCGCCGTGGTGTTGGCATAGGCATAATATTCCGCGTCGGTCAGGTTCATGCCCGACAGGGTGATGCCGATCTGCGGCGTGACATTATAGGTCGCCGACACGTCCAGATTGTCGGAGTCCCGCACGAACATATTGTCGCCACGGTCGATGCCGGTGAAATATTTCGACCGCCAGGTGTAAGTGGCGCGCAGCGCGACCGGGCCGCTTTCGAAGAAGGGGCTGACGCTGGCCTGATGCTTGGAATTATAGGGCAGCGCCTGGCCGCCTTCACCCGAACCGTCGGAATAGGTGTAGTTGGCCAATATGCCGAAGCCATAGGGCAGGTTCTGCTGATAGGCGACGGCAAAACCCTTCACCTCGGCCGAACCGGCATTATAGGGACGGCTGATCTGATAGGTCGTCACCCGGCCCTGCGACTGGTTGAAATAGCTCTCGGGCGCCGTCTTCTGCAGGATATAGTTGCTGATATCCTTGTAGAAGACTTCCGCCGACAGGATCGATCCCTGCTTGAAATACCATTCGACCGAGGCGTTGAGATTGCCCGACGTATAGGGCTTCAGGTTCGGGTTGCCGCCACCGCCGGTCAGCACCGTGTCCGACAGCCAGAAATAATTGGTCATGTCGGCATAGTTGGGACGCGACATCACCTTGGCGGCGGAGAAGCGCAGGATCAGATCCTGCTGCGCGGTCCATGCAATATTTGCGCTGGGCAGCCAGTTGTCATAGCTGCGCTTGGTCGTCTGCCAGGTCCAGTCGGCTGCGCTGTTGCAGGGCGCGCCAGCGTTGCAGACATAGCCGGCGCTGTCGGTCTTGGTATTCACATAGCGCACGCCGAAATTGCCGCGCAGCGTGCCGGTGTCGAAATTGGCCTGAGCATAGACCGCGTTGATATCTTCCTGGATGTTCCAGTTGCCGGCGGTAAATTCGGCCGCCGCGAAGATCGACGGCGTCGGCAGCGTCTGCCCTTCCAGATAGTCGACCATCGACGGGCCGCTGATGATGAAGCGGTCGGTCATCTGGTCGTTCACGCCGCTGAAGCCGCGCAGATAATTGCCCGCGACCGTCTTGGGATCGAACTGCGCCGCGGCTACGCCCAGACCATTGAGCGCGATGCCCGCATATTGCTGGCCGGTCTCGTGATGGCGATATTTATAACCGATCTGGATGCGCTTCAAAGCACCGTCGAAATCGAAGCCGAGGTCAGCCTGGCCGTAACGCTCCTTGTCGCTGGTCGGCTTGGTGACGGTGTTGCCGCTCCAGCCCGGATCGGTCACGAAGGCATTGGGGTTACCCTGAACGTCGGTGGCATAGCTCAGCGAACCCGGCGACTTGGGCGCACCGCCAATATTCACGGTATAATCCGCCCAGTTGAGGAATTCGAGGAAGACCTGACGCTTGGTGCCGCCGTCCGCGTCGGACAGGCCGCCTTCGACCGTCAGATCCCAGGTGTCGCCGTCCCAGCGCGCCTTGCCGCGATAGGTGTCGGATTTCATCTCCGCCTCGCGATACTGGACGTCCAGCACCGACAGCGCATTCTTGAAGCTCGCGCTGGTGACGATGCCGTTATTGACCTCCAGCCCGGTCAGCGCGCCCAGACTGTTCCAGGTATTGCCCTGGAAAGCATACATGGACTGGTTGAGGTTGTTGTAGGTGGCGTCGATCTTGAGCCAGCTCGCTTCCAGCGTCAGCTCGTCGACCGGCTTCCACTGGGCGGTGGCCGAATAGGTCAGGCGCTCGCGGCCCTGTTCGAAATAGGATGTGCCAAAGGCGTTGGGGCTGATCGCGTCCAGATTGTTGCTCAGCGTGGTGGCACATTCGCCGACGCAGCCATTGTCGCGCGAGTCCACCGGATTGTCGGCATTGCCGCCGGCCCACTGGTCGACCTTCATCGTGCCATAGGTTTCGACGCCGTCGCGGCGCAGCCGGTCCTTGGCGCGCTGGAACGAGGCGAGGATGCCGAACGTGCCTTCCTCATTATGCCAGCTGACCAGCGCCGATCCCTGGATATCGCCCTTCTTCGAGCGATCATTGTAGAGATAGCCAAGCTGGCCCGCCATGGTGAAGGGCTTCAGCTCCAGCGGCTTGCGGGTCACGACATTGACCGTGCCGCCGATCGAACCTTCGTCGATGCGGGGTTCGGGCGACTTGTAGACATCGACCCGGCCGACCAGTTGCGGCGCGAGCAGCGCATAGTTGAAGGTGCGGCCCGGCGAGTCGAGGATGAACCAGTCGGCCGACGCCACGGTCTGGCCGTCCAGCAGGGTGCGGTTGAGCGCCGGATCGGTGCCCAGGATCGATACCTTTTCGCCCTGGCCGAACTGGCGGTCGACGGTGACGCCCGGCACCAGCGTCAGCGCTTCGGCGACATTGGTATTGGGGAATTTGCCGACATCTTCCGCGGAAATGCTGTCGACGATCGCGTCGGCGTTACGCTTGACGTCGATCGCCTTGGCGAGCGAGGCGCGATAACCGGTGACGACGATATTTCTGGCATTTGCATCGGCGTCCGGCGCGGAAGCATCGCTTCCCTGCGCATGCGCGGCACCCGAAAACAGCGCAATGGCGCTGGCGGTACCGACCAGAAAAGTCCGAATCCCCATATCTCACCCCTTATTTATATTTGATGCATGGCACCAATTGGGCGGACCAACTGCATACCAATAAGCAGACCATCCGCCGAAGTCATATCGCCGTCAAGAGGGATATTTTCAAAATTGTGACGGCGTTTGAAATTTTTCACTGGCATATGGTATTTAA
This sequence comes from Sphingobium sp. L-44, assembly GCF_056859495.1. Lineage (NCBI taxonomy): Bacteria > Pseudomonadati > Pseudomonadota > Alphaproteobacteria > Sphingomonadales > Sphingobiaceae > Sphingobium > Sphingobium sp. L-44. The sequence goes on from NZ_JBSXOQ010000089.1 coordinate 85,000, forward strand.
TTGGTCTTAGTGTGCAAACAACACAGATGCTGGTGGAGACGAGATGCCGCTGCTTGCCGAACAGATTGGACCGCTCGACGCGCTGGGCGGCGGCCCGCTCTATCGCCGACTCGAAGACGCGCTGCGCGAAGCGCTGCGCACCCAGCGACTGAAACCCAATGAGGCGCTGCCGCCCGAACGCGACCTGGCATCGGAACTCTCGGTGTCCCGCATCACCCTGCGCAAGGCGCTGGATTCCCTGGTCGAGGAAGGACTGCTGGTCCGCAAGCAGGGCGCCGGCACCTTCGTCGCCAACCGGGTCGAAAAGCAGTTCGCCAAGCTCTCCTCCTTTTCCGAGGATATGGCGGCACGCGGCCGCACCGTGCGCAGCGAGTGGCTCGGCCGCAGCGTCGGCGCGGTCACGCCCGACGACGCGCTGACGCTGGGCCTCAGCCCCGGCGCGGCCGTCTACCGCTTCAACCGCATCCGCTATGCCGACGATGTCGCGATGGCGCTCGAATATTCGACCATTCCCGGCTTCGGCCTCGACGGTGTCGATGTCGTCGGCGCCTCACTCTATGCCGCCCTGGAAGCTGCCGGCAACCGCCCGGTCCGTGCCCTCCAGCGCCTGCGCGCCGTGCTGTTCAACGCCGAACAGGCCAAGCTTCTGGGGATCGAGGCGGGGGCGCCCGGCCTCTATATCGAACGGCGCGGCTTCTTGGACGATGGCCGCGTCATCGAAGCGACGCAAAGCTGGTACAGGGGCGATGCCTATGACTTTGTTGCCGAACTCGACATGCGCGCCTGACCGAAAAGATGCCTGACACGATGCTCAATCCGCAAGATACCCTGATGTTCGCCGAGGCCGCAGAGGCCGGCGCCGTCATCGCCCGCCAGTTCGCCGCCAACGCCGAAACGGTCAAGGCGCTGGCCGCCAGCCTGCGCGCCAATCCGCCGCGCGGCATCGTCACCTGTGCCCGCGGCAGTTCCGATCATGCGGCGACCTTCGCCAAATATCTGTTCGAAACCCGCCTGGGCCTGCTGACCACGTCGGCCGCCCCCTCGATCGCCTCGGTCTATGGCACCGCCCCGGCGCTCGCCGACATGCTGGCCATCGCCATCTCGCAGTCGGGCAAGAGCCCCGACATCCTGGCCACGGTCGACGCCGCCAAAAGCGCGGGCGCAAGGACCGTCGCGATGGTCAATGTCGCCGACTCACCGCTTGCCGGCCAGGTCGATACGCTGCTGCCGCTCCATGCCGGGCCGGAACGCAGCGTCGCCGCCACCAAATCCTACATCGCCTCGATCGCCAGCCTGCTGAACCTTGCCGCCCATTGGAGCGAGGATGCGGAATTGCTGGCGGCGCTGGAGACTGCCCCTGCCCTGCTCGCCCAGGCCTGGGCCTGCGACTGGACGCCGCTCGTCGAACAGCTCGCCACCGCGCGCGGCCTCTACGTCATCGGCCGCGGCATCGGCTTTGGCATCGCGCAGGAAGCCGCGCTCAAATTCAAGGAAACCAGTGGTCTCCACGCCGAAGCGTTCAGCGCGGCCGAGGTCAAGCATGGCCCGATGGCGCTGGTCGGCCCCGATTTTCCGCTGCTGGTGTTCCGCCAGGCGGACGAGACCGCCGAAAGCGTCGATGAACTGGTGCGCGAGGTCGTTGCGCGCGGCGGCCAGGTGTTGATCGCCGGGGAGCCGGTGGATGGCGCCATCCACCTGCCGGTGCCCACCGCCCATCCGGCGATCGAACCGATGCTGCAGGTCCAGGCCTTCTACCGCGCGGTCAACGCGCTGTCGGTCCGGCGCGGCTTCAACCCGGATCAGCCCCCGCACCTTGCCAAGGTGACGGAGACCCTCTGATGCGTCACGCTCTGGTCAACGGGTCGATCCTGATCGACGGCCACTTCCATGCCGGCAAGGCGCTGCTGATCGAGGGCAATCGCATTGCCGCGATCCTGCCCGACGCCGATGTCCCGGCCGATGTCCCGCAGCGCGACCTGGGCGGCGACCGGCTGGTGCCCGGCTTCATCGATACGCAGGTCAATGGCGGCGGCGGCGTGCTGTTCAATGATGCCCCGACGGTCGAAGGCATCGCCGCGATCGGCGCCGCCCATCGGCGTTTCGGCACGACCGGCTTCCTGCCGACGCTCATCAGCGACGATCTGGCCGTCATCCGCCAGGCAGTCGCCGCCGTCGACGCCGCGATCGAGGCCGGGGTGCCGGGCGTGCTCGGCATCCATATCGAAGGGCCCTATCTCAATATCGAGCGGAAGGGCATTCATAACGGCGACAAGATCCGCCCGCTCGATGCCGAGGGGCTGGAAGTGCTGTCTTCGCTCAAACGCGGCCGCACCCTGGTCACGCTGGCGCCCGAACGGACCTCGCCCGACATGGTGCGCCAGCTTGTGGAGCGCGGCGTGATCGTCGCGGCAGGCCACAGCAATGGCCGCTATGAGGACATGATCGGCGCGGTCGAGGCTGGGCTGTCCGGCGTCACCCATCTCTACAATGCCATGTCGCCACTAGGCTCGCGCAAGCCCGGCATCGTCGGCGCCGCGCTGGAGCAGGACAGCGTGACCTGCGGCATCATCGTCGATGGCCATCATGTCAGCGCCACCGCGCTCAAGATCGCGCTGCGCTGCAAGCCATGCGACAAGCTGATGCTGGTCACCGACGCCATGCCCTCGGTCGGCTCCGACGCGGACGAGTTCATGCTCCAGGGTCGCCATATCCTGGTCCGCAACGGCGCCTGCACCGATGATGCCGGCACGCTCGCGGGCTCCAATCTCGACATGATCACCGCCGTCCACAACAGCGTCGCCATGCTGGACGTCCCGATCGAGCGCGCCATCGCCATGGCATCGGCGGCCCCGGCCGCCTTCCTGGGCCTTGCCGCAGAAACCGGTCGCATCGCGCCCGGCCTGCGCGCCGACCTGCTGCAACTGGATGCCCAGGGCGCCGTCGTGCGCAGCTGGATCGGCGGCAGCTACTGAGCCAAACATCGCCGGGGCGGTTGGATCGCGCCCCGGTTCCCTGCCTGCTCGGCCCCGCTTATGATACAGATCGTCTCACGGCCACCGGACGTCGGGACAAGACCTGTTGTCTTGAGAGGATGCCGATGAAAACTGTCCTGATCGCCACCAGCCTGATCTTCGCTGCGACCACGCCGCACATCGCCATGGCGCAGGCCCCTGCCGCCGCGCCCGCTCCGGCCTATAGCGTCGAGACCACCGACATCGGCACATTGCTCGACAATCCCGCGACCAAGGCCGTTCTCGACAAGAATCTGCCCGGCTTCACCGCCAATCCGCAGATCGACATGGCGCGTTCGATGACGCTGAAGGGCGTGCAGCAATATGCGGCCGACACGCTGACCGACGCCGCGCTTGCAAAGGTGCAGGCAGATCTTAACAAAATTCCGGCCAAGAAATAAGGACTTGCCCGGCGCGCATAGTCGCGCCGGCTAACCTGTTAGCTGCCTCGCCCATCGGCATCCTTGCCGGTGGCGTGGCGCATCAGCGCCTCCACCATGGCCAGCGCCTCTTCATGGCCCAGCGTCACGCCCAGGCTCTGCTCCATCACGATCGACCGGGCCATGCCCGCCGCCAGCACGGAAAGCCCGACCGGCGACAGCCCCGCGCCATCGGCCGCGCCGATCGCCCGCGTCTGGATATCGCGCAATTCCTCGACAAAGGCGGCGATTTCCTGCCGGATCGCCTTGCGATGGTTGGACAGCGCCATGAACTCCAGCACGATCGCGCTGCCGTCCGGATCGGAATTGAGCCGCCACAGCGCGCGCAGCGGATCGGGCGTATCCAGCCGGCTCGCCAATTCTTCCTTGAACCGGGCCGACAGGCTGCGGAACAGCGCCAGCAGCAGGTCGTCGGTCGTAGCAAAATGATAATGGACCAGCGCCGGCGTTACGCCGACGATCTTCGCCACGCGCCGGGTGGTGACGGCGGCATAGCCCTCCTCGACCATCAGCCTCTCGGTCGCGGCCAATATCGCGCCGCGCGCCGATGCGCGTTCCTTCCTGCCGGCGCGGGTTATGCCTTTCTCCATCGCCCCTGCGGCCTATTCGTCCAGCATGTCCATCACGTCGCGCGCGGCATTGCGATCGGCTTCATCCTCGAAGGCGACATCCAGATCAGGCGCCGCGCCCAGCATGTAGAGCAACGTCCACAGGGCGAAGCGCCGGGGACGGTCGGTCTCCAGCCCGAAGGCCACCTGCATCCGCTCGATCCCGGCCGCCATACCCTCGGGCGGTACGCTGGCCAGGTCGTCGGTGCCGAAATAATGGCGAAATTGATCGTCTAAATCCATCGCCGCGCTATTCCACAGCGCGGCGCGCTTGACCAGATGGATCAGGCCGGCCGTTTGGGCAGTTCGATCTCTGCCTTGGCCGTAGCCAGCACGGCACCGGCCTGATTGGCCATGCGGCAATCGACCTGCACCATGTGCCGGCCGTCCTCATCGACGAACTTGTCGAGGATGGTACCGGCGGTGATGGTGATGTCGCCGGTCAGCGCCGGGCTGCGATAATTGCAGGCGGAATGGCGGATCATCCCCCATTCCCCCGCCCAACCAGCGAAATAATCGGTGATCCACGCCCCCATCGACGCGCCATAGCCATAGCCGCGCGGCATGCCGATGAAGCGGGCCCAGCGCGGGAAGAGATGGCCGCGCGACGGGCCGACATAGGCGCCGTCGGTGAATTCCGGATTGATCGCCTCCATCACCGGGTCATTCTCATGCCCCGCCATTTCCTTGACGAAACCCAGCGCCTCCATGTCGAGATCCGTGCGCCGGTGGGTGCCGCCCCATTGGGTGAAGATATAGGATCGCCATTCGGTCGCGAAGGAGACGATCGAATGCGGCCCGACCACCCGCTCGGGCAGCGCCGCGCCGACCGTCGCATCATCCCACCAGCGCCGGTCATGGCCCAGATCGTGGAGCATCTGGATCCACTGCATCTTGCGCGCTTCCAGTTCCTCCAGTTGGTCGTCGCTCCAGACCGGATCGTCAAAACCTTCGGTCGGCACATTGTCCTTGCCCGCTTCCTGGCTGTAGCGGATCGAGGTGGAGCGCTGCTTGGCGATCAGTTCACCCTGCTGGCTATAATAGAAATTGTCGCCGCGCTGGAAGCAGGTCGGACCGGCGAACTTGGTGTCCTTGACGGTATAGTCGAACGGGATACGCTCGTTAAGGATACGGTCGCCCGCCACCATGCGCGGGCCATAGAACCACCATTCATCGCCGCCGAACAGCATGTGCGAATTGGGCACGCGGCCGATGCAGGACGGCGCGGAGCCATGGGCGCAGTCCATCGTCACGGCAAAGCTCTGTGGCGCGACCATGCCGCCCCAGCGGCTCTGCGCGGCATAGTTCGCGTCATAGTGGAGCCGGTTGGGATAATGCATCGCCTGCACCCAGCGACGGATATCGCCATTGTTGATCGGCTCGACCATCCGCGCGGGCTGGATCGGCTTGCCCAGATAATTGTCGATATCCGAACAATCGAGCGTCGGGCTGGTCATGGATCGTCTCTCCGTAAATGCCTTGTTTGACGCCAAGGCTAACGACGCCCCGGCGCAGCGACTTGACCAAAATGGACAGGCGTCCGGCCATTGCCGCGCCTCGCAAAATTGCCCAGAAGCGGATCGGGAGAAGGACGGAAAGGACGATATGGCTACCGCTCGCAGACTTGGCGCCGAAGGATCGCAGAACCGCGCCCGCTTCATCGACGCGGCCGAAACGATCCTGACCAAGGTCGGCGAACATGGCATTTCCGCGCGACAGGTGGCGCAGCAGGCGGGCTTGAAGACCCAGCTTCTCTATTATTATTTCCGCACCATGGACGATCTGCTCCGCGCCGTGGTGCAGCGGATCAACGAGCGGCGCATGACCCGCTTCGCCGAGGCCCTCGCCGCGCCTAGCCCCCTGCGCGCCATGTGGGACATGATGCGCGATCCCTCGACCGCTGCCCTCGCCGCAGAACTCAGCGCCATCGCCCATCATCGCGAGGCCGTGCGGGCCGAGATCGTCACCGCCGCCCAGGCGTTCCGCGCGCATCAGGCGCAGGCCGTCGCGGCGCTGCTCCCGTCCGATCAGGCAGGTCAGGCCGGCGGCCTGGTAATGATCGCCGCCTCGCTCGCCCGCATGCTGGTCAGCGAGAACGCGCTCGGCCTGACCGAGGGCCATGACCAGGCCCTGGCCATGATCGAGGCGATGCTGGACCAGCTCGAAGCCAAATGATCGCCCCGGCGCTATTGCCGATCCTGCCATCGCATCACCCCGCCCACCCCTGCTAATGAACTGTTCAGCATCGCGGTCCGGCACAGGACAGCGGGGCAAGGAGAGGTCATGACAGCACTGGAAAACAAGGTCGCGCTGGTCACCGGTGCATCCTCGGGCATTGGCGAGGCGGCGGCACTCGCGCTGGCGCTTGAGGGTGTCAATATCGCTGTCAACGGACGGCGCCGCGACCGGCTCGACGCGCTGGTCGCCCGGATCGAAGCGGCAGGCGGCACGGCGCTCGCCCTGCCCGGCGACGTCTCGGTCGAGGCGGATGCGGCAGCCGCCGTCGCCGATACGGTGGCCCGGTTCGGCCGGCTCGACATCCTCGTCAACTCCGCCGGCGTCAACGAGGCGGGCGGCATCGAAAGCCTGACCAGCGCCCAGTGGCAGCGGGTGATCGACATCAACCTGATGGGCACCATCCATGCCTGCCGCGCCGCCTTCCCGGTGATGAAGGCGCAGGGCAGCGGCGACATCGTCAATATCTCCTCGACCGCCGGCCGCCGATCGGGCTGGCGCTTCGCTGCCTATTCGACCAGCAAGTTCGGCCTGACCGGCTTTACCGAAAGCCTGCGACAGGAGGGCGGCCAGGCCGGCATCCGCGTGTCGATCATCGAACCGGGCGCCACCGCGACCGAGATCGCCAGCTCCATTTCCGACCCGCAATGGCGCGACATGATCCAGCAGCACACCCACAAGGACGGGGCGATGGCGCCGGACGATATCGTGGCCGGCATCCTGCTCGCGGTCAGCCTGCCGCGCCGCGCCAATGTCAGCCGCATCCTGATCCAGCCGACCGTCGACACGGAGCCGATGCCATGAGGCTGGCGGGCAAGAGCGCGGTCATCACCGGCGCGGGATCGGGCATGGGCAAGGCGATGGCGCAGCGCTTCGCGCAGGAAGGCGCGCGGGTGCTGTGCGCCGACATCAGCGGCGCGCAGGATGAGGTCGCCGCCGCCATCGGCAATGGCGCGATCGGCCTGCATGTCGACGTGGCCGAGGAAGCGGATGTGCGGGCAATGATCGCCGCCGCCGGCGACACCTTTGGCCGGGTCGACATCCTCGTCAACAATGCCGGTTTCGGCGGCGGCATCATGCCGCTGCACGAACAGAGCAGCGACAATTGGGACCGGGTCCATGCCGTCAATCTGAAGGGCGTTTTCCTGGGCATGAAATATGGTGTGATCGCCATGCTGGAAAGCGGCGGCGGCGCGATCGTCAATATCGGATCGGCCACCGGCATGGTCGGATGGAAGGGGCATGGCGTCTATGCCGCCGCCAAGGGCGGGGTCAGCCAGATGACCAAATGCGCCGCGCTCGATTATGCCGCGCACAATATCCGCGTGAACGCCGTGCTGCCCGGATCGATCTGGACCGGGCTGGTGCCGATGGCCAAGGACCATCCCGAGCCGCCGCCCGGTATCTTCCGCGTGCCCGGCATCCCGATGGACCGGTGGGGCCTCGCCAGCGAGATCGCCAATGCGGCGCTATTCCTAGCCAGTGACGAGGCGTCCTACATCACCGGCACCTTGCTGCCGGTCGATGGCGGCTATTGCATCGGCTTTTCCGGCATGGCCGCCGAACAAGGTTGAGATCGAAGGAGCAGGATCATGAACGTCATTCACAAGAGCCGCGTCACCTTCCGCCCGGTCAAGCCGCTGATCGGCGCGGTGGTCGAGGCCGATCGGGCGGCGCTGTTCGATCCCGAAGTGGTCGCCCAGTGCCGCGACATGCTGGAGGAACGGACCGTGCTGGTCATGCCGCAGGTTCATTTCACCAATGAGGAGCAACTGGCCTTCACCGACCTGCTCGGCGGGCGGCTCAACCTCACCAGCGAGGCGACGACCAACAAGGACGAGGACGTCTATCAGGTGACGCTCGATCGCAAGATCAACCGCGCGCCCGAATATGTGCTGGGCACCTTCTTCTGGCACATGGACGGCATGCCGATGGAAATGCCGCCGCCGCTCGCGACGCTGCTGTCGGCCCGGCGCCTGGCGCCCAAGGGCGGCCAGACAGAATTCGCCAACACCTTCGCCGCCTATGAGCAGATGCCCGAAGCGCAGCGTGCCGAGATCGAGGATCTGCGCATCATCCATAGTGTCGCCGCCAGTCTGCGCTCGATCGCCGACGCCATTCCCGAGGCGGAAAAGGGCAAGCTGGCGATCGGCGTCGAGAAGGAACGACCGCTGGTCCAGACCCACAAGAATGGCCGCAAGAGCCTGATCGTTGGGTCGACCGCCGACCGGATCGTCGGCATGGAGCTGGCCTATGGCCGCGCCTATATCGCACGGCTCAACGAATGGGCGACCCAGCCCGATTTCGTCTATCAGCATCAGTGGCAGGCGGGCGACTTCGTGATCTGGAGCAACACCGGCGCGCTGCACCGGGTGGTTCCCTATGCTCGTGATTCCGGGCGGATGATGCACCGCACCTCGATTGCGGGCTGAAGGATCAGGCGGGCGCGTGCAACCGCGCCCGCAACCGCGTCGGCGACGCGCCGAACCAGTGGTTGCAGCTTCGCGTCATCACCGACTGTTCGGAAAATCCCAATTTCTCCGACACATGGGCGAAGTCGATGTCGGTCTGCTCCAGATAGTAGCGCAATATGTCGCGCCGCACCTCATCCTTGATCTTCTGGAAGCTCGTGCCCTCCGTCGCCAGCCGGCGGTGCAGGGCGCGCGGGTGCAGCCCCAGTTCGGCCGCGACCCGGTCATTCGAGCAATGGGCGGTCCACAGCCATTGCATGACGATGCCGCGCACCTGCGCATGCAGCGGCGGATGGCGATGGGGAAATTCGCGCTCGATATAAGCGGTGACGGCGGTAAAGACCGCAGCATCCCGGTCGATCACCGGGCTTGCCATGTCGCGCTCGGAAAAGCTGATCCCGTCCTCATTCTGGCCGAAATGCACCGGGCATCCGAAATAGCGTCGATAGATGCGCGCCGGCGAGATCGGCTGGTGGCGGAAATGCACCCGCCGCGCCCGTGCCCGCCCACCGGTCAGTTCCATCGCGAAAAGATGGCCGACCAGCAGAATATGCTCCATCGCCTGCGCCCGGTTGGGCACGCCGTCGAGTAATATGTCATGCCCGACGAAAACATGGCGGACCGAGGGAAAGCGGCGGAGCCAGACCGATGCCGCCAGGCTGTGCGCATAATTATGGCTGCACACATAATCGATCGCCGCGCCGAAGGTCGGCGCGTTGCGCATCGCGTCGCCCAGTGGCCCGAACAGGTCGACGCCGCGCTGGCGCAGGGCAAGACGCATGCCGAAATCCGGGCAGGCGAGCCGATGCGCCGCATCCTCGATCAGCGCGATGGCCTGGCGATAGCTGGGCGACGCATCGCCGCTGTCCGGCGCCTCCCCGCCCAGTTCCGCCACCAGCTCCGGCAGGAACCGCAGCATATGCGCATTGATCGCCTCGAACGCGTCGCGCTGCTCATCCATCGCCGGACCTCCCATTCGGACAGGCTGGCACCGCCTGTCCGAATAGGTCAAGCGACCGCCGCTCCATTTCGGCGGGGCGATGCCGTCAAAGCCAGTTGAGCTTGCGGAAACGCCGGTAGAGGATGGAACAGATCAGCAGGATCACCGCCAACACGACGAAATAGCCGTAACGGGTCTTGAGCTCGGGCATATGCTCGAAATTCATGCCGTAGATGCCGGCGATTGCGGTCGGCACCGCCAGGATCGCGGCCCAGGCGGCAAGCTGACGGGTGATCGTGCCGGTGCGCTGCTGCTCCAGCAGGTTGCTGAACTCGAAGACGGAATTGAGCACCTCGCGCAGATCGTCGACCATCGTCTGCACCCGCCGCACATGGTCGCGCACATCGCTGAAATAAGGTCGGGTTTCCGGGTCGATGCAGGGCAGGTCGATCTTGACGAACTTGGTCGCGACCTCCTGCATCGGCCCCAATATGCGCTGGAAACGGATAAGCTGGCGCCGCAGGTTGAAGATCCGGGTAATCTCATCGCGACCGAGGAAATTGTCGACCGTGTGCTGCTCCATGGTCAGCACTTCCTCCTCGATCCCCTCGACGATCGGCAGATAGCCGTCGACGATGAAATCGAGGATGGCGTGCAGCACATAATCGACGCCATGGGCCAGTCGGTCCGGCACCGCCTCCAGCGCATGACGCAGCTCGATATGCCCGCGCGCCGAACCATGGCGGACACTGATGATATGGCTGTGGCCGACGAAGATCGCTGTCTCGCCATAGGCGATCGTCTTCTCCTCGACATGGGCGGTGCGGGCGACGACGAACAGTTGCTCGCCATAGATGTCGACCTTGGGCAGCTGGTCCGCCTTGATCGCATCCTCCACCGCCAGCGGGTGGAGATTGTAATTCTGCTGCAGCGTCCGCATTTCCTCGGCCGTCGGGCTGGCGACGCCGATCCAGACGAATTCCGACTTGTCCTCGGCGCAATCGATCCGTTCATTGATCGACACTTCGCGCACGCGCTGGCCGTTGCGATAGAGATAGGCGGCAATGACGGTCATTCGGGCCTCGAAATCATTCTATTCGGCCAGCCTAGCGCGGCCAGCCTTGATCGGGAAGGCGATCAGGCGGCGGGCGATGGCGCCTGCACCACCAGCATCGCGCCCTGCGCGTCGCGCAGGCGGACATAGAGCTTGCCGTCGGTCGGCGCCGGGACCGTCAGGGTCGATCCGGTGAAGCCCTGCGCCACCGGGGCGGGCTGATCGAAAGCGGGATTGCCGGCGACGGCATCGACCAGGAACAGGTCGCGTCCCTTGATGGTGCAGCCCTGATCCTTCTGCTCCTTGCCCGCGCAATCCACCGCCTCGATCCGCGGCAGGCGGGCAAGCGGCATCAGCGGCTGCCAATCCCCCTGTTCGCGGCCCCGCACGATGCGGAATTGCAGCGGACCAAAGGCGGGGCCGAGCGCCGCGGGATCCAGGGTCGCCACCATCACCTGCGGACTTTGCAGTTGCAGGCCGGAACCGGCCGTCAGCCGGACGCTGGCCCCGCCATCCTGCGTCGCCACCTCGATCGCATCGGCCATGGCCAATTTGGTGCCGTCCTGCGCCTGCACGGAAAAGACCAGGCGGCCGTTATTGGGCAGCACGTCCGATCCGCCCAGCGTCACCGGCAGCCCTGTTGTCGCAGCGGGCGTGACGCTCTTGTTGAGCAGGGTCACACGGGGACGCGCGGGGGCAATCGTGACCGGCACGGATACGATGCGCCCATCCTCCAGCTGCACGCGGGCGCTGGCGCCTTCGGCGGGCACAGTCCCATCGCCCGCGGCCGTCAGACGGAGCCGATCGACCGAACCGTCGCGGGTCAGGCCATCGGGTTTCCAGCTACGCCCGCCAAGGTCGACGCTCGCCACCTGATCGAGCCGTTGCCCCGTCATTTCACCCCAGGCATCGCCCTGATGCACGGTCAGCCAGTCCAGCTTGCTCGCCGGGGCATAGGCGCGCAGCGCCATGGAGAATGGCTTGGCGACGCCCTGATATTTGACATCGACAGTGACAGATCCGGCGCGCCGATCAGCAAGCGGCAGGGTCAGGTCCAGCGCATCGCGGCCCTGCACCTTCCAGCCGATCGCCTGGGGCGCTGCATTGCCCTGGCGCAGGGTGACACTTTCGACGCAAGAAGGCGCACCGCCCGTCAGCGTCAGGCCATTGTCGCGGCCGACGACCAGTGTCGGCGCCTCGCCCTTCACCTGCCAGGCCGCATCATCGGGCCGCTGCAGGATGTAATCGGGCCCTTCGAACCGGTCGAAGCCCCATTGACCATAGACATGAGCCTCGATCGATCCCCTGAAGTCGGCCGGCCAGGGACCATCAGCGCGGATAACATAGCCGCCCCGATCGGCCCGCGCTTCCAGCGGATATTCGATCGTCTGGCCCGACGCCGCCTTCAACTGCACCGTCATGCCGCGCGCATAGCTGGTCGAATAGATGAGCGGCGCCCCCTCGACCGGCAGCACCGTGCCGGGCAATGCCGCGCAGATCGGTGCCTGCGCACCGCTGCGCAGGCGCGGCGGGCTGTCCGCCTCGATCGAGGGCATGCCGACCACCATCACCGATTTGGGCTTGGCGAAGGACGGCGCCTTGTTCAGCATCAGCCCGATATTGTCGTCGCGGCGCAGGCTGACGGTCGGCAGATATTCGAAGCTCGGACTGCTGAAGGCCCCGAACATCCGGGCCAGATCGCGCACCACGCCGATATAGGGGCTGTAATAGCCATAGCCCGCCTCACGCGTGGAGGCGAGTTGCAGGGCCAGGTCGGTCGGCGTGCCGCTCAGCGTCTCGGCAATCGAACTGCTGTGAACATCGGCGAGGACCAGCTGATCCTTATTCTCCAGCAGGCAGGCCGCCTGAAGCTCGATCACCTTGGACAGGCAATCCTCATTGAGCTTCATCGACAGGCTGCGGGCCAGCGCCGGCGCGACGCTGCGCAGGAATTCGGGATGGCTGTTTTCCTGTGTCCGGATCGCCGTCATGAAGGCATCCAGTCGCGAGCGATCCAGCGACGCCTGGTTGAGTTCCTGCGTAGCCCGCACGAACTCGCCGGGTTTTCCCCGCACCGCATCGCTGACCGTGCCCTCCCCACCGCCGGTCTCGGGCACCAGGAACAGCACCATCTGACGCGCGCCGTCCGGTACTGTCAAGGCGAGGCGGCGATCCTTGTCCTTCTTCTTCCATGTCTCCGCGCTGTCGATCCAGTCCTTGGGCGGCGGATTGGTCGCGCCCCGCAGAAAGGCCGACATCAGCACGAAATTGGCGCCCTGTTCCTTGGGCAAGTTCGGCTCGATCAGCAGCTTGTCGCCGGCCCGCAGGCTCGGCACTTGGCTGATCGGCAAGCTGGTCGTGCCGCGGGTCACGCTGACCTTTAGGTCCGGCCCGGTCAGCTCGAACGGCGCAGGCTCGGCCGCAAGGCCCGGCGTCAGCAATGCAGCCCCCAATGCCGTTCCGATCAACAGGCCGATCGGCTGGCGCAGGCGCGCGATCTGGATCGGGGCGGAAGGCTGGGGCATGTCTCTCTATCCGGCTATCTATGTTTTTCGGCGACCATTGCGCCTGTCCCACAGGAATTCGGCGATTCCAAGGCGGCAGCAAATGCGGGCCATGCCACCCCCTCGCTGAACCTGCGACAACGGGCTAAGAGGGGAAAATCGCACGCAATCAGGCAGGGCCATGCAGACCGGAACGCTTAAGCTCAAGATCCAGATCCTTTGCGGGGACGAGATCGCCATGGGACCGGGCAAGGCCGATCTGCTCGATGCGATCGCGCTGCACGGCTCGATATCGGCGGCCGGGCGGGCGCTGGGCATGAGCTATCGGCGCAGCTGGCTGCTGGTCGACACGATGAACCGCTGCTGGAACGACCGGCTGGTCGAGACGGTCGCTGGCGGCGGCCGTGACCGCGGCGCGCGGGTGACGGAGGCAGGGCAGGCCGTGCTCGCCGCCTATCGTGCGCTGGAGCAGGCAGCGCTCACCGCGACCGGCGGACAGGCGCCGGGCCAGCTTGACGCCCTGCTGCGGTCGATCCCCCTGCCCGTCCCTCTTTCATAATTTCTTGCCGCAGGCTTCGTCCGGCATGGCGAAGCGTGGATCGGTGAGGAGCGCCTGATCGGTCAGGCTGTCGAGGAAAGCCGTGATCGCTATCCGTTCGGCGTCGGTCAGTTGCTGGCCATGGCGCAGGATCGCCGCATCCAGCGTTTGCGCGGACCCATCATGCCACCAGGGGCCGGTCACCGCGACATTGCGGAGCGGGGGCGTGCGAAAACGCCCGGCATCACTGGTCAGCCCCGTCTTTTCGGCCAGCCCCGGATCGGTGGCCGTCGCCGGTTCCAGCCGATGATAGGCGCCGTCACTGAAATCCCGCCCCGCATGGCATGACGCGCAGCCCTTGTCCGCGAACAGATGTGCGCCCTGCCGGGCCGACATCGACAGGGCATCAGCCTGCCCCCGTCGATCGCGATCATAAGGGCTGTCACGCGAAATCAGCGTGCGTTCGAACGCCGCCAGCGCCGCCGACACCGTCGCGATGTCTATCCGGCCGCGACGGTCCGGGAAAGCGCGCGCGAACATCCGGCGATAGCAGGCATCGGCGCCCAGCCGACGCGGGAGTTCCGCCTCCAGCCCCTTCATCCCCATTTCGACGGGATGCTCGCCAAGTAGCGGCACGGCGACCTGCGCCTCCAGGCTGGTGATCGCCGGATCGGCCATGGTGAGGCGCGGCAACCAGGCGACATTGGCCAGGCCCGGCACATTGCGCAGCCCCGGATCGCCATGGACGCCAGGCCGCGTGCGATTGCCGTCGGCAAAGCCGCGATGCTGTTCATGGCACCCGGCACAGCTCAACGTGCCATTGGCCGACAGGTCGGCGTCATAGAAAAGACGGCGGCCAAGCTCGACCTTCGCCGCACTCATTGCGTTACCGACCGGGCTTGGGGGCGGTGCTTCGCCCAAGGGCAAGTTCCAATGCCATGGCCGCCCTGCCCCGATCAGCAGCAGCGTCGCGAGCAATAGCAACCAGCGCGCCGGCTTCACGGCAGGCGGGTCACCAGCACCGTCATCTGCGGATCGCCATTGGCCGCGAGTTGCAGGATATAGTCGCCTGGTTCCAGGCTGTAATCGACCATCTTGCGGATGCCGGTGCAATCGGGGCCATGGCCATGCGCGGTCGAGGTCGCGGCGGTGCCGTCCTTCACCACATCGACCCAGGCGCCACTGCTCAGCGCCACTCGCCAGGTGCCGGGCTGATCGACGGTGAAATGGACGATGCCACCGAAGCTGACACTGCCGCCCGGCTTGGCCGGGCGAAGCGGATAGCTGATCCTGGACGTCGGCAGCAGGGTCAGCGCCACGGCCTGCCCGGCTTTCAGCTTGACCTTGCTGGCTCCCTTGGCATCCGCCGCCGCCTGCATCGGCTGCGGCGCGCGCCACGATGCCATCTCCGCCGGCGGATCGGCCGGGGCAGCGCAGGCCGGCATGCCCGACATTTGCGCGAAGGCCGATGCCGGCACCAAAGCCGCGCACAGGGCCGGAAACAGCAGGAACAGGGGCTGACGCACGGGCTTCCCTCCCGAAGGCAAAACTATATACCGCGGGATATAGCGAGTCGAACGACCAAGAATAGGGGGATTTTCATGCGACAGACCATGATGCGCATTTTGCTGGCCAGCGCCTGCTGCTGGACCGCGACGGCAGCGGCGCAGGGCGCGCCCGACGCGACCGGCGACAGCGATCGCTTCTCGCTCGGCCAGATCATCGTCACCGCCCCCCGCACCAGCGGGATCGAGATTGACGGCAGCACCCTGTCCTCCGACGCCATCTACAGCTTCAACCGCACCTCGCTCGACGATGCGGTCAACCTCATGCCCGGCGTGTCCGCCGGGAACAGCGGCGGCACCCGCAACGAGCGACTGGTTTTCGTGCGTGGCTTCGACCGGTTCCAGGTGCCACTCTCGATCGATGGCATCCGTGTCTATCTGCCCGCCGACAACCGGCTCGATTATGGCCGCTTCCTGACCACCGACATTGCCGAGGTCCAGGTGGCCAAGGGCTATGCCTCCGTGCTGGACGGACCCGGCGCCATGGGCGGCGCGATCAACCTGGTGACCAGCAAGCCGACCAAGGCGCTCGACATCGACCTGCGCGGGCAGGTCAGCTTCGACAATGACATGGACTATGCCGGCTATACCACATCGGCCAAGGTCGGCACCCGGCACGACCTCTGGTATGCACAGGCCAGCTATGCCCGCAGCTTTACCGATCATTGGGATCTGCCCAATGGTTTCACGCCGCGCGTGCCCACGCTGGAAGATGGCGGCGCGCGGGACTTTTCGCGGGCGGAGGACTGGCGGGTCAATGCTAAGGTCGGCTTCACTCCCAATGCCACCGACGAATATGCGCTGAGCTATACCCATCAGGAAGGATCGAAGGGCGCGCCGCTGCATATCAGCGACACGGTCACCACGGCCCGTTTCTGGGACTGGCCGTCCTGGGACATCACCAGCGTCTATTTCCTGTCGACCACGGCGCTGGGCGACCGCGCGACGCTCAAGACCCGCGCCTATTATAACCAGTTCGATTCGATGCTCCGTTCCTTCAACGACCGGACGCAGACCACGCAGAGTCGCCCCTACGCCTTTGACAGCCCCTATGAGGACAAGGCGTGGGGCGGATCGGCCCAGCTCGATTTCACCGCGACCGATGCGGACACACTCCGCCTCGCCTTCCATTATCGCCATGATGAGCATGTCGAGTTCCAGACCAGCTTTTCGACGGCCGGCGTCGCCACCACGGAGCCGAAACAGACCCAGAGCGAGGCCACCTATTCCATCGCGCTGGAAAATGAGCTGGCGCTGAGCCCCACGCTCCGTTTCACCCTGGGTGGCAGCTATGACTGGCGCAACCTGGAACGGGCCGAGGAATATGGCGCCCCGCTCGGCACGTCGGGCACGCCATCGGTCATCTACAATTATCCGCGCAGGGACGCCGACACCTGGAATGCGCAAGGCCGGTTCGACTGGCAGGCCAGCGATGCGCTGTCGCTCCACGCCAGCCTGTCATCGCGTGCCCGCTTCCCGACCATCTTTGAACGGTTCAGCCAGCGCTTCAACACCGCCATTCCCAACCCCGACCTGAAGGCGGAACGGGCGACCAATGCGGAAATCGGCGGAAGCTGGAGCCAGGGATCCATCCGCCTGGAAGGCGCGCTCTTCTACAGTTGGGTGCGGGACGCGATCTTCAGCGTACCGACGCCGGCCTATCCCTGCACCGCATCGACCACACCGCCCGCCGTGCCGACCACGGGCTGCGCCCTCACCAACCTCAGCCAGAGCCGCAATGTCGGCAAGGGTGAATATTATGGCATCGAACTGTCGGCGTCGGCGACCCTGCTGCCGGGGCTGGACGCGGGCATCAACTATACCGGCATCAAGCGCGACCTGACCGACCCGTCAAACGCGCGCTTCCGTCCCACCGGCGTTCCCACGCACAAGGGCTTTGCCTATCTCGACTGGGCGCCGGTCGAACGGCTGCACATCGTCCCCAGCGTCGATCTGGCGTCGAACCGCTGGACATTGTTCACCGCAACCCCGGCCTCACAGCCCGCCCGCTATTACCGCACCGGCGCCTATGTGAATGCCAGCCTGCGCGTTGATCTGGCGCTGACCGACCAGATCGACCTCAGCATTGGTGGGCGCAATCTGTTCGATGACTATTACACGCTGACGGATGGTTTTCCCGAACCGGGACGCACCGTCTATGCATCGGCGCGTTTCCGCTATTGAACCGAACGTGGCCGGGTGGGGATAATGGTTTATCTTTGCCCGGCCGCAGGTTATCGTGATCTGCGGTCGCTATTCTCGCATCGCATCGGGAATGATGATGGTCGATCTGTTTCCGCCACCACAGGATCGCAACGCCGGACATGACAGCGCCCGGTCGGCGCCACGGCATGATCCCGTCCCGCAGCATGGCGAGGATGCGGATCGCCCCGAAATCTGGCCTTTCCCCCACCATCTGGCCGAATCCGGCGTGCAGTTCCTGTCACGCTGGGCCGGCCCCGTGGCCCTCGTCGGCGCGCTGTTTCTGATCGGCTGGTGGCTGTTTCGCTGAGCGATTTGATTCGACGTCGTTTCCATCAGGCCGGCAAGGCCTCTCACCGCGCCTGATCGATTTTCCCTGCGACAGAACGAAGGGGCGGCAGGATGAAAAATGCGCGCTCAACGGATCGTCGGAAATGTGCGTCCGAATATCCCTCCCCCAATTGTAACAACCGAGCAACTATGTCCTGCTGCTACGCAACATAAATCAAAGGCAGCGGATGTCCTGGGGAAAGATCGCCACCGTCTGACGACGGGCGGGCGGACCATGACGTCACGACGCATTTAAAGGGTTGCCGATGTCCAAAATAGATCTGGCGATTGCAGGAACCCCCAGTCGCCAGCCCGCCACCGCCGCTTTCCAGCGGAACGCGCGCCTGTGGCTGAGCCTGGTTTTGCTGCTTGCAGACATGATGGCCCTGGCCGCAGGGTTCGTCATCGGCCTGCGCGTGGCGGGTATTCCGATCCTGTCGATGGAGGTCTGGCAACCACTTGCCGGCGGGATATTGGTCTACGGCACCATCGCCTTTCACAACCAGGCCTATAACCCGCGTTGCCTGACCAGCATGACGGCTTCATGCCGCAGTGCAGTAATGGCCTTCGCCGGAACCCTGCTGATCTTCCTGCTGGTCGTCTTCTCACTGAAGGTCACGGACAATTTCTCGCGCCTGGGCATCAGCACCGGCCTGTTCTTCAGCGGCGCGCTGATCGTGATGCAGCGGGTGCTGGTCGTCCGCGCCGTTCGTCGCCATTTCGCCGAAGGACTGTTCGCCCAGTTGCTGATCATCGACGACGGCCTGATCCCCGACGATGTCAACGGCATGACGATCGTGGACGCACCGACGCTCGGTCTGCGCGCCGATCTCGACGATCCCTATATGCTGCATCGCCTTGGCATGCTGCTGCGCGATTTCGATCGGGTGGTCATTTCCTGCCCGCTGGAGCGCAAGGCCGACTGGGCGCAGATGCTCAAGGGTGGCAATATTCTGGGCGAGATCATCGTGCCGGAACTCGACCCGATGGCGCCGCTCGCGGTGCAGAGCCATCGCGGCGTGTCGACGCTGGTGGTCGCCCGCGGTCCGCTCAACCTTGCCAATCGCGCCAAGAAGCGGCTGCTCGACATCATCCTGACCGTGCCGGTGCTGATCGCGCTGGCGCCGCTGATGATCGCGGTGGCCGTCGCCATCCGGCTGGACTCGCCGGGCCCGGTCTTCTTCCGCCAGGAACGGATCGGCCGCGGCAACCGCCTGTTCCACATCCTCAAGTTCCGCAGCATGCGGGTGGAACAGTGCGACACCGCCGGCGCCACCTCGACCCAGCGCGACGATAACCGCATCACCCGCGTCGGCCGCTTCATCCGCAGCACCAGCATCGACGAGCTGCCCCAGCTGCTCAACGTGCTGCTTGGCGAGATGAGCCTGGTCGGCCCGCGCCCCCATGCGCTGGGCTCGACCGCCGAAGACCAGCTGTTCTGGCAGGTCGACCGTCAATATTGGCATCGCCATGCGCTCAAGCCCGGCATCACCGGCCTGGCCCAGATCCGCGGCTTCCGCGGCGCGACCGAAACCCGGCGCGACATTCTGAACCGGGTCGAGGCGGATCTGGAATATCTGCACGGCTGGAGCCTGATGCGCGACATCGGCATCCTGGTCGGCACGGCCCGCGTGTTGGTTCACCGCAACGCCTATTGATCCCGCCTGCTGGTGAAGCCCCAATGTTTACAGGGGCTTTGACCAGGATTGAGGATTTTCCGCATCAGAAGCCGGCTTTTGCGATGAGCTGAGCCGGCTTTCATGCCGATGTAAACTATTTGTGAACCCTAAAATCCTATATTAACGACCGTTCATAAAGTTCCCAGGATGACGGTCGTGGCTGATGAATTGGCGGCAGTTGCCGCAACGAAAACCTCCTTTTCCGATGCGGGCATCGCCGTCCGCGATCTCCCCGATAACGGCCATGCGCTGTCGATCGCCGACCGCGCCGAAGGACCGATTCAGTTTGTTTCGCGCTGGGCGGGCATCCTCGCCTTCTGCGCGGCAATCGGCGCGATCGCTTATCTGATCTTCTGATCGGGGCCAGTTTCCTTGCCCTCAGATTAACAGCCGGGATCGGCTGTTAACGGCTCCTTTCGTCGATGAAACGAGCCGTTGTTTTGGCGCGACAAGTCGCGTCCGGACCCGTGTGCATTACGTAAAAATACGATTAGCATGCCCCTTGTTGCTGCAATGCAATAAGGATTCATGCGTTTGGATAATGCCCATAACCCGTGTTTGCGGGCGCGCGCCTGTGCGCCCGCAGCAAATGATTTTGCATGGCCGCATGCGGCCGCCATGGCCGCTCTTGGCGGCGCAATGCTGTTCGCCGGCCTGCCCTCCACGGCGCAGGCCCAGGATGATGACAAGCGCATAGATACGCTCGGCCTGCACCTGACGGCCGGGCTCGATCTTCTCTATGATGACAATGTCTATCGCGTCGACGACCGGGTCGAAGACCCCACCGGCGACCTGATCGTTACACCCTCGATCGAGGCGACCTATGCCCATCCGATCGGGCGGCACGACATCCAGATCCGGGCCAAGGCCGGCTATGACCAGTTCGTGTCGGAGACCCAGCGCAGCAAGCTGCGACTCGATGCGGAGGCCAGGGCGACGATTCGATTCGGAGCGACCTGCGGCATCACGCCACACGCCAGCTATCGTCAGCAGCGGGCCGATTATGGCGACATCAACGCCGCAACCGAAAATCTCCAGCGCTTCTCGACGCTGGGGGCCGACCTGTCGTGCGAACGGCCGGGCTTCTTTCCCGTCGCCGGCTACCAGCATGACACGACCCGCAACGCCGATGATTTCGACTATGCCGACCAGGACAGCGACAGCTTCAAGGTCGGCCTGGGCTATAACAAGCCCAGTTTCGGCACGCTCACCACTTATTATGAGCGGACGGTCAGCGACCGGCGCACGCTGGGCATCAAGAACCGCATCAACGCCTATGGCCTGCGCTTCCAGCGGTCGGTAACGCCGATCACCCAGATCGATGCTGACCTGCAATGGCTGGATGTCAGCAGCGATTCCGCCGCCGTCGGCAACTATAATGGCATGGGCTGGGATGTGCGGCTGTCGACCAGCATCATCCCGCGCGTCAAGCTGACCGCCTCCACCGCCCGCGACATCATGAACGACAGCCTGATCGCCAGCGGCTTCGCGATCCGGTCCAGCTATCGGATCGAGGGGGAGTTCGCGATCAGCGAGCTGACCTCGGCCGGCCTCTATGCCGACTGGCAGAGGCGCAAGTTCCGCCAGGATGCGGCGCTGCGCCCCTTCTCGATCGAGGCGGACCGCAATCGCCAGTTCGGCGCGACGCTCAAGCGCAAACTGACCGATCGCTTCGACCTCAGCCTCGACGCCCAGCATTACCGCCGTCGGACCGACACCGATGTCTCCAACTATAGCGGCACGCAGGTGACGCTCTCAGCCCTGCTGCGCTTTTGACCCGAAGGGAGCCTGACCCATGAGAATAGCGACACGCTTCCATATCCTTGCCGCCCTCCCCCTGCTGGCGGTGCCGACCGCATTGTCGGCCCAAACCCAAACGGCACAGGCGCCTGCCGGTGCCGCCGCAGCCGCGGCGGTTGCCGCCACGCCCGCGCGGCCGGCGGCGTCTGCCCCCGCCGGCTATCTGCTCGGTCCGGACGATCAGCTGAAGATCTCGATCTTCGGCCAGCCAGACCTGTCGACCGAAACCCGGATCAAGGCCGATGGCACGGTGCTGCTCGCGCTGGTCGGGCCGGTGGACGCGAAGGGCAAGACCACGTCCCAGCTCGCGTCCGACATCGCGGCGAGCTATGCCGGTGGCGGCTATCTGACCAAACCCTCGGTCAGCGTCGAGGTGAGCGACTATGTCAGCCGCTCGGTCACGGTGCTGGGCAATGTGCCCCAGGCCGGCAATTATCCGCTCGACCGCAACTATACCGTGGCGTCGATGCTGGCCAAGGCCGGCGGCGCGACCACGGCCGGCGCCAATGCCGTCATCCTGACCCCTGCCGATGGCAGCGGCGCGGTGCGCATCTCGCTCACCGACATGAGCGCGGGCGCCGGCCGACCGCTCCAGGCCGGCGACATCCTGTTCGTGCCGCCGGCCGAGAAGGTCTATGTCTATGGCCAGGTCCAGCAGCCCGGCGCCTTCTCCTATGTCGCAGGCCAGACCTTCCGCCAGGCGCTTGCCCTGGCCGGCGGCCCAACCCTCGCCGGTTCGACCCGCAGCATCAAGGTGAAGCGCGGCGGCCAGGAGGTCCAGGCCAAGCTGGATGACCCGGTCAAGCCCGAAGACGTCCTCATCATCCGGGAGAAGCTGTTTTGACCGCGATGGAACATGATTTCGGCGCCCGCTCGGCGGGCACGCTCGACTGGCTCTGGTCCCTGCCGCGCCGACTGGCCGGTAGCTCCAGCCCCTCCGCCCGTGTCATCCCCGATCAGGCCCCGTTGCTGCTGGAGGAACCGGTCGCACCGAGCTTCCACCGGACGGCCGAGCCCGAACCGGCGCCCGACGACACTCCACGACCGCTTTCGATGGGCGCGATGGCAACGCCGCTCAAGCCCATCAGCCTGCGCCGGGATTCGATCTACAGCGCCTTCAACACCGCCATGCCGGTGACCGACCGCCATGGCCTGGCCGGCCGCAACAACGAGTTGGAAAAGCTGGTCGAAGCGATCGTGGTCCAGCGCAAGCATGCGATCATCTTCGGCACGCGCGGATCGGGCAAGACGTCGCTTGCGCGGGTCTTCGGCGATCTGGCGGACGAGGCCGGTTGCGTCGCCCTTTACGGGTCCGCGAGCGGCGAGGCCGATTTCGACTCGCTGTTCCGTCCCTTCCTGACGGAACTGCCGATGAGCGGCGCGGGCCAGGAACGGGCCCGCAAGCTCGCCACCGGTCCGCTGGACGTGAATGGCCTTGCGACCCTGCTGGTCGAGGAGGTGCGCCAGCGCTCCATCCTGATCCTCGACGAATATGACCGGGTCCGCTCCGACACCGCCAAGCAGGATGTGGCGACGCTGCTCAAGCTGCTGACGGATATCCATTCGCCGGTGCAGGTCGTGCTGGTCGGCATAGCCGGGGATGTCGATGGCCTGATCGCCGCCCATCCCTCGCTTCGCCGCCATATCGCGCCCCAGCGGGTCAGCCCGATCGCCCGCCCCGAGCTGGAGTTGCTGCTGGCAAGCTGCGGCGAGAAGGCCGGGCTGTCGATCACGCCCGAAGCCGTGGAGGCGCTGGCCGGCGCGGCAATGGGGTCGCCTTATCATGCCCGGCTGTTCGGCATGCAGGCGGCGCTTGTGACCGAGGCCGGCGGCCGTGAGCAGGTGACCGCCAGCGATGTCGAACAGGGGCTGGCCAGCGCGCTGGACGACTGGGCGGAAATGAGCAGCGCCAGCCATGGCCTGTTCACCCGCGCCCTGCGTGACAGCGCATCCGGGCGCCGGATGATCGCGCTGGCCGGCATCGTCGCATCGCAGATGTCGGCAATTTCGCTGGAGCGGCTGCTGCGCGTCGGCAGCGACATATTGGGCGAATATCCGGGCATGGAAGCCGATGCCAGCGATGCGCTGGCCCGGTTGGAGCCTGCGCTAACGCCCACGCCGGGCGGCGAATTGTGGATGTTTGAAGATACGCTGGCGCCGCAATTCCTGCTGCTGATGGCCAAGCAGCCTGCGCCGCGCACCGTCGCGCCGACGCCGGCCGAGGAAATGCGCGCCATGCTCCGAGGAGTGGACGGACTATGACGATGAACCCCCTGGACCTTGCCGCCGCCGTCAAGGCGCGCTGGCGGGTCGCCGCGATGATCGGCGGCGCCCTGTTCCTGCTGATCGCCGTCGCGGCCTTCATGCAGTCGCGCCAATATATGGCGACGACCTCGCTGATGCTGGACCTGTCGCAGACCGATCCGACCGACACGACCCAGAATCAGGGCCGGGTCGAGGTGGACTCGATCCTGGGCACCCAGACCGACATCATCCGCAGTGCCAAGGTGATCAATGCGGTCGCCAAGGAAGCGGGCTTCATCGACGCGCTGCCCGCGGACATGCCGGCCGATGCCCGCCTGCAACAGGCCGCCGCGCGCGTGCGCGCCGGGCTGCTGGTGACCACCGGCCGCCAGAGCAATGTGCTGCAGATCCAGTATCTCGATCCCGATCCGCAGGTCGCCGCCCGCGTCGCCAACCTCGCCGCGCAGATCTACATGCGCGAGCAGGTGGAACTGCGCGCCTCGCCGGCGCGCACCTCGGCCAAATGGTTCAACGAACAGACCGCCGACGTGCGCCGCCGCTATGAGGATGCGCAGAAGCGCCTGTCCGACTTCCAGCGCGCCCATGACATCATCGGCATCAACCGCATGGATCTTGAGGCCGAGAAGCTGAAGAACATGTCCTATCAGCTCACCCAGGCCCAGGCCGAAGCCGCCGCCGCGCGCGGCAAGGCCGGCGCCGGTTCGGTGTCCGACATCGAAGGATCGCTGATCGTCCAGAATTTGCAGGAACAGGTCGCGGCCCAGTCGGCCAAGGTGCAGGAACTGGGCAAGACGCTTGGTCCGAACCATCCGACCATGGCGGCCGCTTCGGCGCAATTGTCCGAACTCCAGACCAAGCTTGGCGCCGCCCGCGCCAGCCAGGCCGGTGCGGTCAGCGCCAACAGCGTCGCCGCCAGCCGCCGCGAGGGCGATCTCAAGTCGAACATGGCCTCGCAGGAAGACCGCATGATCCGCATGTCCGACGTGCAGGACCAGCTGATGGTCATGCAGCGCGACGTCGATGCGGCGCGCCAGACCTATGACACGGTCCGCCAGCGCTTCAACGAAGCGGCGCTCAAGAGCCAGATCTCGCAGCCCAATGCCAGCCTGCTCGACGAGGCGACCGTGCCGCTGCTGCCCGCCAAGCCCAACCTGCTGCTCTGGCTGGTGGGCGGCATCGCCCTTGGCCTGGTCGGCGGCATTGCGGCGGTCGTCCTGATCGAAATCGCCCAGCCCCGCGTCCGCTCCGCCGCCGGCGTGGCCCGCGCGACCGAAGTCGAAGTCATCACCGAATTGCTGCCTGCCCCCGCGCGGGGCGGCTGGCTCCCCAAGCGACAGGAGGCCGCATGAGACTGCGTTCCACGGCTAGTGCCCATCCCCATCTGACCGCCGGCGCCACGACCGGCCTCAAGCCCCGCGCCCGCGATACCAAGGATTTCGCGCAACTCGCGGTCGAACATGGCTTCCTTGCCGAAACCGACATCGGCCGGATCGAAGCCCATGGTCATGCCGCCGGCCAGCCCTTCCAGCAGGCGGCGATCGACCTTGGCCTGCTCGATCCTGAAACGGCGGGCATCATTCTGGCAATGCAGGGCGGCTTCCCGCTGCTGGCGGCCGGCGACCAGCGGGTCGATCCGCTGGTGGTCAGCGCCTTCGACCCCGCGGATGCCTATGCCGCCAAGGTCCGCACCATCCGCGCTAAGATGCGCGCGGCGGCAAAGGACAGCGACGGCGCAGCCCTGCGCCTTGCCATCCTGTCGATCGACGCGGGCGACGAGGCCGCGATCCTTGCCGCCAATCTCGCCGTCGTGATGGCGCAGATGGACGGGCAGACGATGCTGGTCGATGTCGATATCGACCGTCCCTCGCTCGACCGGCTGTTCCGCGTCGCCAACAAGGCGGGTCTGGCCGAACAATTGCTGGGCAGCGCCGCGCTGCTGCCTGCCGCACGCACGGCGGTCGATGGCCTGTGGCTGATGACCGCCGGCCGGGCATCGGGCAGCGCATCCAGCCTGGTGACCAAGGGGCCGCTGGCGGACACCGCCGCCGGCTGGGGCCTGCACGACACGTCGATGCTCTTCTACCTCGCCCAGCGGCGCGGCGAGCAGACACCATTCGGCTCCATCCTCGCGGGCTTTGATGCCGTCACCATCGTCGCCCGGCGTGGCGAGACCGCGATCGCCGACATGCGCCGCGTGATCGACGATCTGGACCGTCATAATATCAGCATCGCAGGGAGCGTGATCGCATGAGCCTGGAGCAGGCTATTCCCCGTCAGCCGCTGCAACAGCCGGTATCCACGCCGGAGGAAATCGCCCTGGTCGGCGGCATTCCGGTGTCGACCCTGTCACTCGACGCGCTGATCGACCGGATGCTGGGCGAGGCGCCGCTGCGCCGCGCGCTCGACCAGCGCCCGCTGCTGATCTTCGACTGCAACGGCCAGGGCCTGTCTATGAACGCCACCGACAAGGGGTTTCGCGACAATCTGGCCCAGGCGGACCTGATCCATGCCGATGGCCAGATCGTCGTCGCCGCCTCGCGCTGGGTCGGCCAGCCGCCGATCGCCGATCGATCCAGCACCACCGACATGTTCATCGACAGCCTGGTGCCCGCAGCCAAGGCGGGGGTCAGCTACTATCTGCTCGGCGGCGAGGAAAAGGTGAACGCCGCCTGCGCCGATCGGATCGTCGAAATGGCACCGGGCCTCACCGTCGCGGGGCGCCGCAACGGCTTCTGGAAGCCGGAGGAAGAGGATGCGGTGATCGACGCGATCAACGCGGCCGCGCCCGACGTCCTGTGGGTCGGCACCGGCAAGCCGCGCGAGCAGGCCTTTTGCGTGCGCAATCGCGATCGGATCAAGGCCGGCTGGATCGTCACCTGCGGCGGCCTGTTCAACTATATCACCGGCGACTATCCACGCGCGCCGATGTGGATGCAGCGCAATGGCCTGGAATGGCTGCACCGCATGGGCACCCGGCCCAAGGAACTGGCCTGGCGCTATATCACCACCAATCCCCATGCCTTGTGGCTGATCTGGAAGCACCGCCATGGCTGAGGCGCAGGCGGCTTCCGGCCGTACCCAGCGCCTGGGCACCATCTTCGGCCGCTTCGGCCTCGCCAGCTTCTCCTCGGCGATCGTCTCGGTCAGCCATCTGCTGGTCCAGCTTTTCTCGATCCATCACCTTGCAACCACCGGCATCGGCGTGCTCGCCTTCCTGCTGGTCATCATCCAGTTCGGCTACAGCCTGTCCAACGCGCTGGTGTCGACGCCCTATACGATCGCCGTCAATCAGGGCGAGGATGTCGATCGCGCGGCGCATGGCTTCTTCTTCCCGGTCAACCTGCTGCTGTCACTCAGCCAGGGGATGATCTGCGCCGCCATCGCCTGGACCACCGCCTCGCCACAGGCCGCGCTGGTCTTCGGCCTGGCGGGCACATTGTCGCTGGTCCGCTGGTTCGGCCGTTCCAACGCCTATGCCCATCATGCGCCGATGCAGGCGGCCCGATCCGACATCGCCTATGCCGCGACCATCCTCATCGGCCTGCTGGTCGCGATGCGCACCGGCGCGGACCTGACCGGCATCGGCACCATGCTGGTCGCCGCCAGCCTCGCTGGCCTGCTGCCCTTCGGCAGTCCCTATCTGCGCCGCCATGTCGCCATGTCGCCGCTGGCCGCCCTGCGCGCCTATCGCCCGGTGTGGAAGGAACAGTCGGCCTGGACGCTGGTCGGCGTGCTGTCGACCGAGGCGACGTCGAACGCCCACAGCTATGCCGTGACCCTGCTCGCGGGGCCGACCGCCTTCGCGCCGATCGCCGTCGGCATGCTGTTCTTCCGCCCGGTCAATGTCTGCATCACCGCCCTCACCCAGCTGGAACGCCCGCGCATGACCCGTGCCGTCGCGCGCGGCGATCACCAGGCGGCGATCCAGTCGGAACGCATCTTCATGGGCGCCCTTGTCTTCCTGTGGCTCGGCACCTGCGTCGTCGCGGCCGGCGCGCTCTATTTCTTCCCCAGCCTGATCTTGAAGCCCACGCTCGACCATCAGCTGGTGATCACTGCCGTGGCGCTCTGCGCGCTGCTCTCGCTGGTCCAGTGCGTGCAGACGCCGATGAGCGTCATGACCCAGGCCCGCAAGGCGTTCCGTCCGCTCGCCGCCCAGAGCCTGCGCAGCTGCGGCGTCGGCATTGCCGCCGTTACGCTGCTGACCCTGCTGGTCGCGCCCGTCTTCTCGATCGCCGGCGTCGTGCTGTCTCAGCTCGTCATGATGCTCGGCATCTGGCAGCTCGACCGCAGCTGGCGCCGCAACCAGGCGGAGGGTTGAGCGATGGCAAGCACGCCCTGGCATCGTGACGTTCCCGCGCCGGTCCTGACCCGGCCGGGCGTCGCCGCCATCAAGAAGACCGAAAGCGCACGGCTGATCCTGGTCGCCCAGATCTTCTATTTCACCTTCCTGATGCTGGTCTTCATCGGCCAGCAGCCTTTCGCCTCGCGCACTCAGGATGAACTGGTGGCCATGGCGCAGGAAAATAACGGGTCGGACCTGTTCAAGCAGGCGCTGTTCATCGGCTTTGCGATGCTACTGACAGGTGTGCAGCTGATCCGCCGCTATCCGCCACGCTATCGCTTCACGCTCTGGCCGTTGGCCATCATGCTTGCCTGGTTCTTCATCACCTGCAGTTGGGGCGTCGATCCGTTCGTATCGTTCAAGCGGGCGATGCAGCAGCTGATCGTGATCTACATCACTTTCAGCGCGCTCAGCCTGATCGGCCCCGAAAGGCTGCTCCAGGCACTGCGCTACGCCCTGATCCTGTCCCTCGTCATCTGCTGGGTCTCGCTGCCCTTGACCTCGGCGGCGGTCCATCCGCCAACCGAGAGCGACAAGGCACTGATCGGCGCCTGGCGCGGCTTCTTCTTCCACAAGAATATTGCCGGCGCGGTCATGGCGCTCACCTTCATGGTTGCGGCCAATGCCTGGGTCGATACCAAGAAATGGTATTATGCCCTCTTCTCGGTGATGGCCTTCGTCTTCGTGATCGGGACCAAGAGCAAGACCTCGCTCGCCTTATCCTTCGCCATCCTGGGCGTCTGCGCCGTCTATCGGGCACTGAGCGATTCCACCCAGAAACGGGCAGTGCTGCTGATCATGGTCGCGCTCGGCATGGTCGGGGTGCTGTGGCTCTATGTCGCTTTCCAGCCCGTGGTGGAGCGGATCTTCGCCGATCCCACCTCCTTCACCGGCCGCGTGTCGATCTGGGAAGTCGACCTCGCCTATCTCAAGGACCATCCGTTCCTGGGCGCGGGTTTCGGCGGCTTCTGGCAGGTCGGCGATCGCAGCCCCTCGCTCGATTATCTCAACCAGGCATTCCAGACGCTGACCGCCCATTCGCACAATGGCTATCTGGAAATCCTGGTGACCACCGGACCGCTGGGCCTCATCATGCTGCTGCTGACCTTCCTGGCGCTGCCCGCCATCTGGTTCCTGACCGGGGCGACGCCGCAGAACCGGCCGATCATGGTGCCCTGCTTCGCGATCTGGGTCTTCGTCCTTTACCAGAATCTGCTGGAAACCTCGTTCTTCGACAAGGATCGGCAGGTCTGGGTGATCTTCCTGGCGGCCATCGCCGCCGCCCACGCCACCTACAAGGCGCGCCCGCTTCCGCAGTGGCGCCGACGCTTTCTCGCCCGCCCGGAGGCTTCCCATGGCTAATATCGTCATCTGCATCGCGACCTGCAATCGCCCCCAGGGGCTGCGGCGCACGCTTGCCTCGCTCGCGGCACTCGAAACCCGCCACCGGATCGATGTGCTGGTCGCCGACAATGACGCCAGGGAGCAACAGGGGCTGGCCGTGGTGGAGGCGCTAGCGACATCGGGCTATCGCTGGCCGATCGAGGCGCTGCTGGTGCGGGAGCGCGGTATTCCCCTGGTCCGTAATGCGCTGGTCGAGGCGGCTCTCGCCCGGCCCGGCGTCACCCATGTGGCGATGATGGACGATGACGAGGCGGCATGCCCCGGCTGGATCGACGCGCTGGTGACGGCCGCCGATCGCTGGGACGCCGATGTCGTCGGCGGCGCGGTGCTGCGCGAGATGGACAGCCCGCTGCCCGCCTGGGCCTCGCGTCATCCGCTGCTCCAGCCCAAGCGGCGCGACAAGTCCGGCCCGGTCTCGCTGGTCGACAGCACCGCCAATGTGCTGATGTCCGCCAACGCATTGCGCCGCATCGGCGCCCGTCCGTTTGACGAGCGCATGGCGCTCACCGGCGGGTCGGACAAGCAGCTCTTCACCCGGATGCAGCGCGCCGGTTTCCGCTTCGCCTGGTCGGAGGAAGCGCTGGTCACCGAACTCATCCCGGCCAGCCGGGTTACCGCCAAATGGCTGCTGATGCGCGGTTATCGTGTCGGCATGACCGACATGATCGTCGCCCGCACCCATGGCGGCGCCCTTCGTGCGGCGCTCAGCGAAAGCCCCCGCATAGCGGTCGGCTTCCTGGTCGGCGCGGTCGGCCCCCTCACCACATTGGACCGCGGCAAGCGGGTGGAGCGCCTCGGCAAGCTCTATCGCGCCGCGGGCAAGATCGCCGGCCTCACCGGCATCCATTATGAAGAATATCGAAAGGTCCATGGCGCATGACCAACATCCCCTTCTTCTCCGTCGTCATCCCGCTCTACAACCGCGCCGACGTGGTCACCGACACGATCCGGTCGGTACTGGCGCAGGACTGGACCGATTTCGAGATCGTCGTCGTCGATGATGGCTCGCATGACAATCCCGGCCCGGTGATCGAAGCGATCGGCGACCCGCGCCTGCGTTACATCCGGCAGGACAATGCCGGCGGTGGCGCGGCGCGCAATCGGGGCATCCTCGCCGCCGAGGGGCGCTACATCGCCTTCCTCGATTCCGACGATCTGTTCCTGCCCGGCAAGCTGTCGACCATGGCGGAAGCGCTGGCGGACGACGACGGCCATGCCGTGCTCTATTCTCGGATGAAGGTGGACCGGGGCGTCGACCGTTACTGGATCCGCCCAGACCGCGGCATTCGGGAAGATGAGGATGTCGGCGAATATCTCTTCTGCGCCAACCAGTTCATGCAGACCTCGACGATGGTCGTACCGACCCGGATGGCCCAGCAGGTGCTGTTCGACCCCGCGCTCAAGAAGGGGCAGGATCTCGACTTCTGCGTCCGGCTTCAGGGCGCGGGCGCGCGCTTCCGCATGATCGAGCGCCCGCTCACCATCTGGCTGGACGCGACCGAGGTCGGCCGCACCTCCTATGTGCGCGGCTATGAAACCTCGCTCGACTGGCTCGATCGCTGCGGCCATATGCTGACCAACCGGGCGCGGCGCGGCTATCGTGCCACCGTGCTCGCCTATCATATGGCGCCGATCCGCCCGGTCGCGGCGATCCGCGACCTCGCCATCGGCCTGACCGCGGGCGGCGTGCCGCCACGGGTGATCGCGCGCCAGCTGCTGCGTTCCTACATGCCCAAGTCGCTCTATCGCTCGCTCGTCAACGGCTTCGTCCTGCGTTTCGGCAAGGCCGATGCCCTCAGTAGCGGCGCCCGTTCGTGATGGCGGCCTGGCAACCTCCGTCCGCGCTGCAGGAACAGGCGGCTTCGCCGCTCTTTTCCGTGGTCATCCCGACCTATCAGCGCCGCGACAAGGTGGTCGATGCGGTGCTGTCCGCGCTCGACCAGACGATCGCGCTGATCGAGGTGATCGTCGTGATCGACGGATCGACCGACGACACCGAACAGGTGCTGGCCGGGATCGCAGACCCGCGCCTGCGTGTCATCGTCCAGCCCAATCGCGGCGCATCGGCCGCGCGCAACACCGGGATCGCGCAGGCGCGCGGGCGCTATATCGCCTTTCTCGACTGCGATGACCGTTTCCTGCCCCATCATCTCGCCGACCTTCTGCCCCTGCTGCAACAGGACGAGAATGTGGTCGCCTATGGCCAGGTGCTGGTCGATCGCGGCCAGGGCCGCAATTTCCTGAAGCCCCCGCGCGCGATCGCGACCGGCGAGACGATCGACCGTTATCTCATGTGCGATCGCGGCTTCATCCAGACCAGCAGCCTGGCGCTCAGTCGCGGCCTCGCCAACAAGGTCCGCTATCGCGAGGATGTGAAGTTCGGCGACGATACCGACTTTGCCGTGCGTCTGGCGCTGGCCGGGGGCCAGTTTCAGATGACTGCGCGGCCCGGCACCATCTGGGCCGACCGCGATGCCGAACATCGACTGTCGGCGGTTCGTGGCAGCGTCGGCAGCCTCATCTGGCTGCGCGACCTGCGCCCCCATATCTCGGCCCGTGCCTTTTCCGCCTATATGGGCTGGCATGCGGCCAAGAGCATCTGGCCGACCAGCCGGTTTCAGGCGATGCGCTATTATGTCGGCGCGGTGCTGCGCGGCGCCTTCGGCCCGCGGCTGGCCGCGACTGTGCTCATGCAGATCATCCTGCCCGATCCCGTCTATCGCCGGATTTCCGATCGCTGGATCGACATGGCGCAGATGGTGGGCGGGAGGCCGCGCCTGTGAAGCGTCGCGAATTTCTGGCCGGCGGCATGGCGCTGGCGGCGACGCTGCCCGCTGGCGTGGCGGCAGCCGCCATGCCGCCCGGCCTCGCCACCCATGCCCGTGCCAAGGGCCGCTATTTCGGCGCGGCGGTCAAGTCGCGCCAGTTGCGAGAGGATGCCGGCTTCACCCAGGCGGTGGCGCAGGAATGCAATATCCTGGTGCAGGAATATGAGCTGAAGCGCGGCACGACCGAGCCCAAGCCGGGCCAATATGATTTCAGCGGTGCCGACCAGATCATCGATTTCGCCCAGAAGCATGACATGCGCGCGCGCGGCCATGCTCTGGTCTGGTATGCCGCCCAGCCTAAATGGCTGGAGCCCGCACTGCAGGCGGCCAGCGATCGCGGCCGCCAGAAGCTGATGACCAGCTATATCACCACGGCCATGCCCCGCTATGCCGGCCGCATCCAGGAATGGGACGTGGTGAACGAGGCGCTGGAGCCCAATGACGGCCGCGCCGACGGGATGCGCGCCGACAGCATGTGGATGCAGGCGCTGGGCGAACATTATATCGACATCGCCTTCCACACCGCGCGCGAGACCGATCCCAAGGCGACCCTGTTCCTGACCGATTATGGCATCGAACATGACTCGCCCCGCTGCGAACGGCGCCGGACCGCGATGCTGAAGCTGCTTGACCGGTTGAAGGCCCGCGACGTGCCAATCGACGCGATCGGCATCCAGGGTCATCTCAAACCCTATAAGGAAGGGTTCAACGAGCACCGCTTCGCCGATTTCCTCGACCAGTTGCGCGGCTATGGCCTGAAGCTGGAGATTACCGAGTTCGACATTGCCGACATTGGCGGACCGCCCAACCCGGCCAAGCGTGACAGCGAAGTTGCCAGTGTCGGCCGGGCCTTCATCGATGTCGCGCTGGACAATCCGGCGATGCAGGCCGTGCTCTGCTGGGGTCTGTCGGACCGCTATTCCTGGCTGTCCAACTACAAGGATTATAAATGGCCCGACGGCCAGCTGTCGCGCGGATTGCCGCTGGACGGTTCCCTGCGCCGCAAGCCGCTGTGGGACGCCATCGCCGCCGCCTTCGACGACGCGCCGCCGGCCGGGAGACATGCCGCATGAGAATTTCCTCGCTCACGGGCCTGCGCGGTATCGCCGCCGTTTCGGTCCTGCTCTACCATATTCCCCATGCGCCGGCCTTTCAGGCCTTCGCGATCCCGCTTTTCTCGCGCGCCTATCTGGCGGTCGACCTTTTCTTCATTCTCAGCGGCTTCGTCATTTCCTACGGCTATTATGACCGGCTGATGCACAATCTGGGGCGGTCCAGTTACATGGACTTCCTGATCAACCGCACCGCCCGCGTCTGGCCGTTGCACCTGATCGTGACGCTGGTGTTCATGGCCCGCATCCTGGTCAATGTGTCGGGGACACAGGCGATCCCGCTCGACCTGCCCAATATCCTCACCAACCTGCTGATGATCCAGAGCTGGGGATGGGGCACCCAGCCGATCGCCGGCAACAGCTGGTCGGTCAGCACCGAGGTCGCCGCCTATCTCCTCTACCCGCTGATCGCGATCATGGCCTTTTCCCGCTGGGCCTGGGCGCAACTGGCGCTGTGCGTCGGCATTCTGGTGCTGGTCGCCAGTTCCGGCCGGGGCGCCAGCGGCCCCCTGGATGTCAACGACTATGACACAGTGCTGACGCTGCTGCGCTGCCTTGCCGGCTTTGCCCTTGGCGTCCTGACCTATCGCATCCGCGACATGGCGCTGACCCGCAGCCTGCTCGACGGCCCCGGCCGATTTGCCGCCATATGTGTCATCATCGCTGTCGCCTTGATGCTCCCCCGAGCCGCCGACGTGCTGGTCGTGTGCCTGATGCCCGCGCTGGTCCTCACCTGCTATTATGATGGCGCCGCCGCCCGCGCGGTGATGGCCAACCCGGTCAGCTATCATCTGGGCCTGATCAGCTATTCCATTTACCTCTGGCATCCGCTGGTGCGCGACATCATGGCCCGCGTCATGGGCATCGCCCATCGCCATGGCTTTATCGGCCATGACTGGATCTTCATCGCCGCCATGCTGGTCGCTACCTGGCTGCTCTGCTGGGCGAGCTATCGCCTGATCGAGCTGCCGGGCCACAAGATCATCAAATGGCTACAACGCGGCGGACGCGCCCGCCCGGTCCCGGTCAAGGTTGCTGCCTGATGCCCCCTGCCCCGACCATCTGGATCGCGATCCCGACCTTTCGCCGGCCGGGGCAGTTGCGCCATCTGCTCGAAAGCCTGGCCGCCGTCGTTCCGCATGAAGATGTCCAGTTGCTGGTCGCCGACAACGACCCCGTCGGGCAGGAAGGCGCGATGGTCGCACACGAGATGCAGGATGACCCCGATTATCCTCTGCCGATCCATATCCTGCATGTGCCAGAGCCCGGCCTTTGCTCGGTCCGCAACGCGATCGTCGCCACCGCACTGGCAGCTCCGGCAATGCAGTATCTGGCGATGATCGATGATGATGAATGGCCGCAGCCCGGCTGGCTCGACGCGCTGCTGGCCTGTCGCGAGATGTGCGGCGCCGATGTGGTTGGCGGCCCGGTCGACGCCCATTTCATGCGCCCCCCGCCGCACTGGGCGCGCGAAGCGCTGGTATTCCGGGCCGAGGATCGGCCCTCGGGTGCAACCGACATGCTATGGGCCAGCAACAATCTGCTGCTCAGCCGCAAGGCGCTAGAGGCGCTGCCCGCCCCCTGGTTCGATCCGCGCTTCAATCGCAGCGGCGGCGAGGATCTGGATTACCTCACCCGCCTGCGCGATGCCGGCATCGGTTTCGGCTGGGCTGCAGATGCGCGCGTCAGCGAATGGGTGCCGCCCGAACGGGTCCGGCTCGGCTGGATACTGTCCCGCATGTGGCGGATCGGCTTTACCGAGACGCTGACCCGCCGGAAGCATCGGCCCGGCATCGTCGGCACCCTCACCCTGTTCGGGCGGACGTTGGCGGTGTTCGCGATGCGCACCGCCGGCCTCCTCGCCCTGTTACTGCCCGGCGCGCGACGGGTCGACATCGCCGGGCAGTGGATCAAATGCTGGGGCCGCCTCTATGCCCTGACGGGCCGGGGCAGCCGGGCTTATTATGGCGCGGAATAGACCTTGAAGCTGCGGATGGTCATGTCGCCGCTGCCATCGTCATAGGCACCCGTCGTCTTCACCGCGACATTCATCAGCGGATAGAAGCGGAAGCCCTTGAACGGGTTGACCGACTGGTAGGTTTCCTTGCCGTCGACGAACCAGGTGATGTAGTCACGCTGGATATCGACCGCGAACTTGTGGAAGTCCTGCGAATAGCCCGACAGGCCATAGGCCTGTTCGGTCTGGATGACGATGCCACGCTGGTCATAGCGGGTGCTGTTGGCACCGACATGGATCGTCTGGCCGACATGGCGATCGAAATCCCAATAGCTCTGATAGCCAAAGCCTTCATAGACATCGATTTCCGGCGGCCAGCCACTGGTCGAGATCAGCCAGAAAGCGGGCCAGGAACCGCGCCGGTTGGGCATCTTCGCTTCCCACTCATATTGGCCATAACCGATCTGCGAGGCGAGGAAATTGCGGCCGTCCAGGATCGACGCGCCATAATTATAGGTCACGCCCTGATAGCTGATCGGCGTCTTGAGCACCTGGCTGTGCAGCACCAGGCCCTTGTTGCTCCAGTAGACCGGCCCTTCGATCCCCGGATAGGTGGTGGTGTCGACATAGAGGCCGGTCTCGCCATTGCCGGTCTGCGCCCGGCCATGCGACAGGGTCGTGGCCCAGCGGTCCCAGCCGCCATCGACCGACCGCTTGTGCGTGTCCTTGAGCAGTTCGAACTGCAGCGTGCCCGAGGCCGCGAAGGTCCGCGCTTCGCGGAAGGTGCCGCTGGCCTTCTCGGTGGCCGCGACATAGGCCTTGGCCGTGACGGTTGCGGTCGACTGGCCCTGCAGTGCGCCCCATGGCGCCTCACGCAGCTTCACGCTGAACTGCTGGCCTTCGCTAGCGCTAATGACCGGCACTTCCACCGTCTGTTCCAGCGGATCGCCCGGCCGGAAGATGACGACGGTATCGACCGTCTTGTAGTTTGTACCCGACGTGGCCTTCAGCGTGCCGGTGCCGTTCACCGTAGTGATCCGCGCGATCACCGTGTTGGGCGTCGCCCGATCGAGATAGACCGGGACATAGGCGGTGCTGCTGCCCGGCTTGTAGGTGGCGTTGCCGATCCAGAGCGTCGCCTTGCCCGGCAATACCGTGCCATTGGCGAAGTCGAAGTCGGCAAAGCTGTTGCTGGTGCTGCTGGTCGTCGCCGTGCTGGTCGTCGCACTGCTCGCACTGCTACTGGAGATGGTGACCGTGCCGCTATCGGCCGTGCTGGTCGATGAGCTGCTGGTCGTGCTGGTTCCGCCCGACAGGATCGTGGCGGCGCCTGCCGCGAAGACAGACGTAATGATTGCTCCGGCTCCGATCATGGAGCCGGCCGATTTGCTGCGCATAATGCAACCCCCGTTTTGGTGTCCCTAAAGGGTCCGCCACGAGGGTTAACAAATGCTTCCAGACAAGCTCGCCTCGTCGCAAATCAGCCATTTTTGCGACGAGGCGAGGAACTTTTACTCGGCAGCTTCAACCAGCATTTCGGGCTCCGGCGCCATGCCACGGCCAACGCTGTCATAGATAAATCCAGCCGCTTCAGCGACTTCGGGCCGATAGATGTTGCGCAGGTCGACCAAACCATTGCCAGCCATCACGCCGCGCAAGCGCGACAGGTCGAGCGCGCGCAGCGCATCCCATTCGGTGACCAGTACGACGGCCGAGGCTCCCTGCGCCGCCGCATAGGGATCGTGGAAGAAATCGACATTCTGCAGCAGCGGCTGGGCCGCCTCGATCCCTTCGGGGTCGAAGGCACGGATCTGCGCACCGCCGTCCTGCAGTGCCTGGATGATCGACAGCGACGGCGCATCGCGCATATCGTCGGTATTGGGCTTGAAGGTCAGGCCCAGCACCGCAATCGTCTTGCCCCGCACCGATCCGTTGCACACGCCGATCACCTTGCGCGCCATGGCGCGCTTGCGGCTTTCGTTGATCGCGACGGTGGTTTCGATCAGGCGAATGGGCGCGCCGGAATCTTCCGCCGTCTTGACCAGCGCCAGCGTGTCCTTGGGGAAGCAGGAGCCACCATAGCCGGGGCCGGCATGCAGGAATTTCGAACCGATCCGGTTATCCAGGCCAATGCCGCGCGCCACCTGCTGCACATCCGCGCCGACCCGTTCGCACAGTTCGGCCATCTCGTTGATATAGGTGATCTTCATCGCCAGGAAGGCGTTGGCGGCATATTTGATCAGTTCGCTGGTGCGACGACCGGTAAACAGCAGTGGCGCCTGGTTGAGATAGAGCGGGCGATAGACCTCCTCCATCACCGGACGTGCACGCTCGTCCTCGATGCCGACGACGATGCGATCCGGGCGCTTGAAATCCTCGATCGCGGCGCCCTCGCGCAGGAATTCGGGATTGGAGGCGACCGCAAACTGGGCGTCAGGATTGGTTTCGCGGATGATCCGTTCGACCTCGTCGCCGGTGCCGACCGGCACGGTCGACTTCGTAACCACAACGGTAAAGCCCTTGAGTGCCCCGGCAATCTCGCGCGCGGCATCATAGACATAGCTGAGGTCGGCATGGCCATCGCCCCGACGCGCCGGCGTACCGACCGCAATGAAGACGACATCGGCGTCCGCCACGGACGTTGCCAGATCGGTCGTGAAGCTCAATCGGCCCGCCTTGACGTTGCGCGCAATGAGATCGGCTAGGCCCGGCTCATAGATCGGCACGCCGCCTTCGCGCAACTTGGCGATCTTGCGCTCATCCTTGTCGACGCAGATGATTTCGTGGCCGAAATCCGCGAGGCAGGCGCCCGATACCAGACCAACATAACCAGATCCGGTCATCACGATCCGCATGACAATTCTCCTTGTCCAATGTGCAAGCTAATCGACAATCTGCCCGCAACCGATCGCCCCGATCCGGATAGGACGCGACAGAGCGCTCCGGAAAATCCGGATGCGCGCACCTCTCGCCCTGACAAAGATCGAGGCCCCCGGCCTGTTCGGACAGTTGCCGCGTCAGTGGAACCAGCCACCTGTTGACGCGATGCAGCATAAGTCGGGTCATGACGCTGTTGCAACGCGACTTGGCGCTACGCGGGCACATGTGGACGTGGGGCGAATGGAAAATGCGCCGAACTGCCGCAGCGCGCGGGCGCAATTAACCGGATCTGCGGGTCAATCCTCGACGATGCGCATCAATTTGCGTTCGACAGGCGCCAATATGCCCTGCAACTCCTGCCCGCGCTTGAGCACATGACCCGCTTCCCCCACCAGCGTCCACATGCCCTGGCGATTGCGCAACGCCGGCCGCTTCTCGATCCGATATTCAGGACGCTCGGCAGAGCGCCGAAAAGCGGAGAAAATCGCCGCCTCACGCCCCAGGTCCATGGCATAGTCGCGCCAGTGTCCGGCAGCGACCATGCGGCCATAGAGATCCATGATCCGCTGCAACTCCAGGCGATCGAACCCGACCTGCCCCTGTTGCTGGCCGTTGGGTGCTGGGAACGGCGTCACATTGGACATCAGGCCCGGCCACGCTCCTTGAACAGGGCGACGTCATCGGCAGGCAGTTCGGGCACCTGCTTCTGCGCCAGCAACTCAGCCAGCCGCTTCTGCAACTGCTCCACTTCGCACTGCAGCAATTCCAGCTTCTGCTTTTCGGGATCGAAACAATCGGAGCAGGGCGTGCCATAGGGCAGG
This sequence comes from Sphingobium sp. L-44, assembly GCF_056859495.1. Classification (NCBI taxonomy): domain Bacteria; kingdom Pseudomonadati; phylum Pseudomonadota; class Alphaproteobacteria; order Sphingomonadales; family Sphingobiaceae; genus Sphingobium; species Sphingobium sp. L-44. The sequence continues at coordinate 123,989 of NZ_JBSXOQ010000089.1, forward strand.
AAGTCGCGCTGATAAGCGGTGACATCGACCAGCATCGCGCGCGCGGGGATGCCGACCATGGTCGCGGCCTCCGCAACATCCTTGGTCACCACCGCATTGGCGCCGACACGGGCACGGGCGCCGACACGGACCGGGCCCAGCACCTGCGCGCCCGACCCCACGATCACGCCATTTTCCAGCGTCGGATGGCGCTTGCCGGCGATCCCGTTGGCGGGATCGGTCCCGCCCAGCGTCACATTCTGATAGAGAGTGACGTCGTCGCCAATCTCCGCCGTCTCGCCGATCACGGTGAAGCCATGATCGATGAAGAAGCGCTTGCCGATCTTCGCGCCGGGATGAATGTCATTGCCGGTCAGGAAGCGCGACAGATGATTGACTGCCCGCGCCAGGAAATAGAGCCGCGCCCGATAGAGACGATGCGCCACGCGATGGAAGGCCAGCGACCAGATACCGGGATAGAGCAGGATTTCCGCCCGCGATCGCGGCGCAGGGTCGCGCGACTTGACCGAATCCAGATAGGCGATGAGATTACGCAGCATCGAAACGTCCCTGAACGGACCCGCCCTGCTGGCGCGCCCCTTTTACCCTGTTGCCAGCAACATAGAGATTAAGCGGCAATTTTTCCAGAGCGCGCCCTAATTCGCCTTCCCGGCCCAAAACAGAAACTTGCTTGGCGCCTCAAGATATACCAATCATTGAGGTAGACAATTAGAACGAAGGTGTTTGGATGATCGACACATTTATCGCCCATTTTGGCGAAATACTGCCCTTCATCCTGATCGGCTTCGGCGCGCAGATTATCGATGGCGCCCTCGGCATGGCCTATGGCGTGATTTCCAGCACCCTGTTGCTGGCCATGGGCGTGCCGCCCAGCCGCGCGTCCGCCAGCGTCCATGCCGCCGAAACCTTCACCACCGGGGTGTCAGCGATCAGCCATATCCTGCACCGCAATGTCGACTGGGGCCTGTTCGCCCGGCTCGTCATTCCCGGCGTGATCGGCGGCGTGGCCGGCGCCTACCTGCTCTCCAATATCGACGGCGCGATCATCAAGCCCTTCGTCCAATTCTATCTGGCAGCGATCGGCATCTACCTGATCTGGCGCGGCTTCCATTTCCCCCCGCACAGCAAGAGCCCGAAATGGGTCGCGCCGCTGGGCCTGGTCGGCGGATTCATGGATGCGTCGGGCGGCGGCGGCTGGGGTCCGGTCGTGACCTCCAACCTGCTGATCCAGGGATCGAGCCCGCGCCACACCATCGGCACGGTCAACAGCGTCGAATTCATCCTGACCCTGTCGATCAGCCTGACGTTCCTGTTCCATCTGGGCTGGGAAAGCTTCACCACCTACACGATCGGCCTGTTGATCGGCGGCGTGGTGGCAGCCCCCTTTGGCGCCATGCTGGCCCGCCATGTCGCGCCAAAGGTGCTGTTCGTGGCCGTGGGCATCATCCTGACCCTGACGTCGGCCTTCGGCATCGCCAAATATCTTGGTTATATCGGATAATTCGCTTATATTCGGATTTCTAATTCAGGAATCCGATAAATGTCGAACTACATGCCCACGCTCAAACAGCTGCAATATCTGGTTGCGCTGAAGGAACATGGCCATTTCGGCAAGGCGGCCGACAGCTGCTATGTGACCCAGTCCACCCTGTCGGCCGGCATCCGCGAACTGGAATCCCTGATCGGCGTCACGCTGGTCGAGCGAACGCGCCGCGTCGTGCGCTTCACGGCGCTGGGCGATCGCATCGTCGAAAAGGCGCACCGCGTCCTGCGCGAGGCGGAGGAGCTTGCCGCGATCGCCGAGGCGTCGGGCAAGCCGCTGACCGGCGAATTGCGGATGAGCGTCATCCCGACGATCGCGCCCTTCCTGCTGCCGCGCCTACTGCCCCGCCTGCGCGCCGACCGGCCGGAATTGAAACTCTATCTACGCGAGGAAACGACCCAGGCGGCGATCGATTCGCTGCGCCATGGCAATGTCGACTGCGTGCTGATGGCGCTGCCCTATCCGACCGGCGAACTGGACAGCGAAATATTGTTCCAGGATCCGCTCTATGTCGCCTTCCCGCGCGACGATCCGACCAATCCGCCGGACTGGATTAAGCCGGACATGATCGACGAGAACAAGCTGCTGCTGCTGGAGGACGGGCATTGCCTGAAGGACCATGCGCTGGCTGCCTGCAATCGCCCCGACCTGCGCGCCAGCGCGACGATGATGGGCACCTCGCTCCATACGCTGATACAGATGGTGGACAATGGCCTGGGCGTCACGATGCTGCCGGAAATGGCGTTGGCCGGAGGCATATTGGAACATACCAATATCACCGCGCGCCCGCTGCAGTCCGATCATGCCTGGCGCGACATTGCCCTGGTCTGGCGCAAGAACAGCCCGCGCGAAAAGGAATTCCATCTGCTCGCCGAGATATTGCGCGACGCGGCGGACCATCCCGCGATCCGCGCCAACGCCGCCTGATCGATCAGCGATCCCAGCCCTGCGCCTTGGCCTCATCCTCGGCGCGGGGCGCGACCCAGGCACCTGCGCCATCGGCATAATGCGCCTTCTTCCAGAAGGGTGCGCGCGATTTCAGCCAGTCGATCAGGAAGGCGCAGCTTTCCAGCGCCGCCACGCGATGCCGTGATGCCGTGCCGACGAACACGATCCGCTCGCCCGGCAGCAGCCGGCCATGGCGATGGATGATGGACAGTCCCAGCAGCGGCCAGCGCGCCATCGCCTCCTCCGCGATCCGTTCGGCCTGGCGCTGCGTCATCGCCGGATAATGTTCCAGTTCCAGCGCCACCAGCCCCTCTTCGACGCGGACGATACCGGTGAAACTGGCCACCCCGCCGCCGCCCAGCGCTTCGAGCACGGCAAGCTCGGCCGAAATATCGAAATCATCCGCCTGGATGGCGACCCGTTTCATCCACCCGTGACCGGCGGGAACAGCGCCAGTTCCCGCGCCGTGCCGATTGCCTGATCGAAACCGACAAATTGTTGGTCCAGCGCCGCGCGCAACCGATCGGGATCGGCCAGCGCCTCGGCATAGCCCCCGCCCTGTGCCGCCAGTCGCGCCACCAGTTCCGCTATGGTTTCCTCCGGCGAAGCCAGTTCGACCCGCTCCTCATCGCGGCCAATGGCTTCGCGCACCCAGGCAAAATAGACGAGGGTCACAGCGGCCATGCCGGTCAGTCCATATGCTTGATGCCGACGCGCAGATAATCCCAGCCGGTAATCAGCGTCAGGATCGCGGCGGCCCACAGCGTCAGGATGCCGACGCTCTGCACAAAGGGAAATTGCGGCACGGCGCCGGCCAGGATCAGGGCGCCCAGCGCAATCAACTGGAACGTCGTCTTCCACTTGGCCAGGCGCGATACCGGGACCGACACCTGAAGGCCGGCCAGAAATTCCCGCAGCCCCGACACGGCAATCTCGCGCAGCAGGATGATCATCGCGGCCGCGATATGGATGCCGGCGATGTCGCGCGTCGCGGCGAGCATCAGGATGACCGCGCCGACCATGATCTTGTCCGCGATCGGATCAAGGAATACGCCGAGCTTGGACACCGCGCCCTGCGCACGGGCGAGGTAGCCGTCGAAATAGTCGGTGATGCCCATCAGGCAGTAGAGACCGAAGGCAAGGCCATAGCCCGTGGTCCAGCGCGCGCCCATCTCGCCGGGCCACAACAGGGCCACCAGCAAGGGCACGGTGATGATGCGCGAAAGCGTCAGCAAATTGGGCAGCGTCAGCATCAGGGCGACCTGCCACAGTCCCGCATCGGGCACAAGCGAAGGCAGCAAGAAGTGAACAGGAAATTGGACAGGCCCGCCTGCAGCGGCTAGACCGCCCCCCGGTCGTCCACAGCGAAAAGCCAAACGCACTCATGCAAGCCTCACTCAGGCTCCTCAAAAAGCGCCGTTTTCTGCCGCTTTTCATCACCCAGCTTCTCGGCGCCTTCAACGATAACCTGTTCAAGAACGCCATGGTGCTGTTCGTGGTGTATCAGGTCTATAATGACGAGCGGTCCGAAACCTGGTTCAGTGCGCTGGCCACCGGCATCTTCATCATTCCCTTCTTCCTGCTGTCCGCCCTGTCGGGCCAATTAGCCGATCAGCGCGACAAGGCCGTCATCATCCGCTGGGTGAAGGCAGCCGAAATCGTCATCATGACGGTCGGCGCGACCGGCCTGGCGCTGATCTGGAGCGGCATTGCCGTCCATATCCTGGCGATCCCACTGCTGCTCGCCGCGCTGTTCGCGATGGGCATCCACTCCACCTTCTTCGGCCCGATCAAATATGCGATCCTGCCCCAGCATCTGCATGATGACGAGGTCCTGGGCGGCACCGGACTGGTGGAGGCCGGCACCTATATCGCGATCCTGGCCGGCACCATCCTGGCCGGCATCATCCCGATCGAGGCTGCGGCCATCGGCGTGGTGGTGACCGCCTTCATCGGCTATTTTGCCAGCCGGGCCGTGCCGCCCGCCCCATCGCTGCTCGCCAAGCAACCGATCGACTTCCATGTCATCCGATCCTCGGTCGCGCTGGTGCGCGGCACGATGCATATTCCGCGCCTCTATCTGGCGATCATGTCGATCAGCTTCTTCTGGGCCGTGGGATCGGTGCTGTTCATCCAGTTCCCGCCGCTGGTGAAGAATGTCCTGACCGCGGACAAGTCGGTTGCCAGCCTGTTCCTGGCGATCTTCTCGATCGGCATCGCGATCGGATCGATCGCGATCAACCGGCTGCTCGCCGGCCATGTCTCGGCCAAATATGCCCCCGCGTCGGTGATCGGCATGGGCTGCTGCATCATCGCCTTCCATGTGGTGTGCGACCTGTGGACGCCTGCACCCGGTGGCCAGATGCTGCCGCTCGCCGGCTTCCTCGCCCATCCCATGGCGATCCCACTGTCGCTCTGCCTGCTCGGCGTGGCGACCTTTGGCGGCATGTTCGTGGTGCCGCTCTACGCCTTCCTCACCACCACGGTCGAGAAGTGCGAAGCGGCGCGCACCGTTGCGGCCAATAATATCGTCAATTCCGGCGCCATGGTGGTCGGATCACTGATCGCGATCGGCCTGACCTTGGCCGGCCTGGAGGTGGTCTATCAGCTGCTGCTGGTGGCGGCGATGTGCCTGCCCTGCGCCTGGCTGGCTTGGCGGCTGCACAAGGCCTGTGACGGCCCGGCCTGCAGCGGCGAGCTTTAGAAGATGAAGCTGTAGAAAGCCGTGAAGAAGGCCGAGAAGCTCAGCACGAACAGCTTCCAGTCATTATCGTCGGAAACGGCCACATCGCGGCGGCGACGCGCCTGCGACGACGCATCGTCCGTCAGCTGGAAAATGTGACGGGGCAGCCGCTGCCGAAAGGGGTGACGGGCGGCTTCGTTGGTGAGGACGAGGACTCGGTTTCTCATAAGGATTGGTTAACGCGATATTTACCATTAGTTCCATGGCAAATTTCGTAAAATCCGGGATGTCCCGTCGCGGGACAGACTTGACCGTATCAACAACATAATACAGCATGGCCGTGCCGATGACCGAATTGCCCAACCCCGCCCCTACCGGCACGCCTGCCCCGGCCGCTGACGAAGCGCGCCCGTTCGGCGCCGGGCCGCCCAGCGCCTTTGCCCCCCCCACCCCGTGGAAGCGGCGGCTGCAGATTTTCGGCTGGATCGTGGCGGCAGGGCTGGCCCTGTTGATGCTGATCATCGCCTGGTTGGCGGTGACGGCGCCAATGTCGCGTTCGCTCCAGCCCATTGCCCCGCCCAGCATCAGCCTGATGTCGGCCGACGGCCATCTGGTCGCCCGGCGCGGGGCCATCATCGACAAGCCGGTGGAGGTGGCCAAGCTGCCCGCCCATGTGCCCCAGGCCTTCATGGCGATCGAGGATCGTCGCTTCTATGACCATTGGGGTGTCGATCCGCGCGGCATCGCCCGCGCCATGTGGCACAATATCTGGTCCGATGGATCATCGCAGGGCGGCAGTACCATCACCCAGCAGCTGGCCAAGGGCGTATTCCTGTCGAGCGACCGGACCATGGGCCGCAAGGCGCGCGAAGCGCTGATCGCCTTCTGGCTGGAGGCCTGGCTGACCAAGGACCAGATCCTCGAACGCTATCTCTCGAACGTCTATTTCGGCGACAATGTCTATGGCCTGCGCGCCGCCTCGCTCCATTATTTCGATCGTCAGCCCGAACGGCTGACCATTCCCCAGGCCGCGATGCTGGCCGGCCTGCTGAAGGCGCCCTCGCGCCTCGCACCGACCAGCAATCTGAAGGGCGCGCGCGCCCGCGCCGCGCTGGTGACGCAGGCGATGGTCGAGGCCGGCTATATCAGCAAGGCCCAGCGCAATCAGCTCGCCCCGGCCCGCCTTGATGTGCGCGAGTCCCCGGATGCCACCAGCGGCACCTATTTTGCCGACTGGGTGCTGCCCGAAGCGCGCGACCGGGCGGGCGCCGTCTATGGCGCGCAGGAGGTGAAGACGACGCTCGACTGGCGCATCCAGCGCCTCGCCGAAGCCGCGATCCGGCGCGCGCCGCTGGGCGGGGCGCAGGTGGCGCTGGTGGCGATGAAGCCCGACGGCAGCGTCGTCGCCATGATCGGCGGCAAGAATTACGAGAAGAGCAGCTTCAACCGCGCCGTGCAGGCGAAGCGCCAGCCCGGCTCCACCTTCAAGCTGTTCGTCTATCTCGCCGCGTTCCGCGCCGGCATGACGCCCGACGACATGATCGAGGATACGCCGATCACCACCGGCACCTATCGCCCGGCCAATCATGGCGGCAAATATCGCGGCCGCATCACGTTGCGTCAGGCCTTTGCCGCGTCGAGCAATGTGGCAGCGGTGCGCCTGACCCAGAAGGTCGGCGTCGACAATGTCATCAAGGTTGCCCGCGATCTGGGCGTTACCGCGCCGTTGACCGAAGATCTCAGCCTCGCGCTCGGCACGTCGGAAATCCCGCTGGTGGAGCTGGCCGAGGCCTATGCGTCGGTGGCGGCCGGCGCCTATCCGGTGCTGGCCCATGGCCTGCCGCCCGAGGAACAGGGCTGGTTCGATCGCCTGATGAAGCGCCAGCGTCATTTCAGCGACGACCAGCTCGAAATGATCCGCGACCTCCTGTCATCCGCCGCCAATCGCGGCACCGGCAGCGCGGCGGCGCTGCGCACCAGCACCTTCGGCAAGACTGGCACGACCCAGGATAGTCGCGACGCGATTTTCGTCGGCTATGCCGGCGGCCTGGTGACGGCGGTGTGGATCGGCAATGATGACAATGCCCCGCTGCCCGGCGGCGCGGCCGGTGGCGGTGTGCCAGCACGTATTTGGCGCAATTTCATGGCCGGCGCCATCAACGAACCCGTCGAGAAGGTGCCCGAGGAAGAGCAGGATCCCGACCTGGTCAACGCCATCGCCAATGTCAGCGTCGAAACCGGCATCGGCAATGTCGGCGTCGGCATGGATCAGGGCGGAATGACCGTCACGATCGACGGCAACCAGCTTCGCCTTCCGTCCGACCAGCCTGTGCCGCTGCCGCCGCAAGGCGTGCCCCCACCGCGGATCGCGCCGACCCAGCCCCAGGAAAATGAACCGCAACAGCCATGACGGCGATTTCGATGACCTGCATTTCATGCCTCCGCGCCTATGCGAACAGGCCGTAAAATTGCGTATATTATGTAATCATACCTAGTCTTAACCTACTGACAAATCTCCATTTCCCCTGCCCGTCTGATCGATGATATAGTGCGATTCCCTTCCACTTCAGAGGTCACACGATGGATGGAGCATATGGCCGGGAAGACCATTCGACGCAGAAGGCGCTCGCCGCCCGCTGGACCATAGCGGCCGAGGCCATGGAAGCCCTGGCCGGCGCGCGGTCCCTGGATGCGGTGGTCGCCGTCCTGCGCGCCTTCGCCCGCCGCGCCGTCGGCGCAGACGGTATCGCGGTCGTGCTGCGCGACGGCGACAAATGCCATTATATCGCCGAGGACGCCAAGGCGCCTTTATGGGCCGGGCAACGATTTCCGGCGGAAACCTGTGTGTCCGGCTGGGCGATGCTGAACCAGGAAACTGCGGTCATCGCCGACATATTCGACGATGTCCGGGTGCCGGTGGACGCCTATAGCCAGACCTTCGTCCGCAGCATGATCATGGTGCCGATCGGCCGGGTCGACCCGATCGCCGCCGTGGGCGCCTATTGGTCCGAACCGGCGATGCCGACCGACAACGAGATTTCGCTGCTCGAAGCGCTGGCGCGGGCCGCGTCCACCGCACTCGAAAATGGCCGGCTCTTCAGCGCACTCGAATCCTTGAACGATCATCTGGACCAGCGCGTGCGCGAGCGCACGAGCGAATTGGAAAGCGCGCAGGACAAGCTGCGGCAAATCCAGAAGATGGACGTGCTGGGCCAGTTGACCGGGCATGTCGCGCACGACTTCAACAATCTGCTGACGCCGATCATCGGCGGGCTGGACCAGATCATCGCCGGTGGTCGATCCCCCGAAGCGGTCGCCCGTACCGCCAATATCGCGATGCAGGCGGCGGAAACCGCGCAGACGCTGGTCAAGCGGCTGCTCGCCTTTGGCCGTCGCCAGCCGTTGCAACCGACATCGGTCAATCTTTCCGAGACGCTGGAGAATATGCAAACCTTGCTGGTCAGCACGGTCGGCCCGCAGATCATTCTCCATGTCGATGCCGCGCCGGATGTGCCGCCGGTGCGCGCCGATCGACATCAGTTGGAACTGGCCATCCTCAACCTGGTGGTCAATGCGCGCGACGCCATGCCGAACGGCGGGCAGGTCATCATTTCCGCCGAGCGGTGCAAGAGCCGCCTCCCCGTGCCGCTGATTCCCGGCCAATTTGTCTGCCTGCGCATCACCGATACCGGCATCGGCATGACCCCGGCGGTCAAGGCGTCCGCAACCGAGCCCTTCTTCACAACCAAGCCGGTCGGCCATGGCACCGGCCTTGGCCTGTCGATGGCGCATGGCCTGGCTGGCCAGTTGGGTGGCGCGCTCGAAATCGTCAGTGAAGTGGGCCAGGGCACGGAAGTCCAGCTCTGGCTGCCGATCGAGAAGCAGAAGCCGGTGGCCATCGTGGCGGATGGCGATGGCGGCGAGATCGCAGCAACGCAAGGCAAGGTGCTGCTGATCGACGACAATGCCCTGGTCCGCCATGGCACGCGGGAAATGCTGACCGACCTTGGCTATGACGTGGTCGACATCGACAATGCCGAACTGGGGCTCAGCATGATCGCCGCCGATTTCCGGCCCGACATTGTCGTCACCGACCATATCATGCCCGGCATGACCGGCGCCGAACTGGCGCTGCGGTTGCGCGTCGACCATCCCGAGATCGCGTTGCTCATCATATCGGGCTATGAAGGCGTCGACCTGATCGCGCCGGATATCCCTCGCCTTTCCAAGCCCTTCCGCCGTCAGCATCTTCAGGCCAGCATCGCAGCCGCGCAGGCCCAGACGGTGGGGCGCGCCTAGAGCGCCTGCCCGGCCGCCCAGCCACTGGCCCAGGCCCATTGGAAATTATAGCCGCCAAGCCAGCCGGTAACGTCAACCGCCTCCCCAATGGCGTAGAGGCCCGGCACCTTGGCCGCTTCCATCGTCCGCGACGACAGGCCTGCGGTGGCGATGCCGCCGACCGTGACCTCCGCCTTGGCATAGCCTTCGGTGCCGGACGGTATGAAGGACCAGCCCGCCAGCCGCTCGCCGATCTGGCGCAGGGTCTTGTCGGGCAGATTGCCAAGGTCGCCCTTGGCGCCGATCCGTTCGAGCAGGGCATCGGCCATGCGCTCGGGGAAGCGCTCGACCAGCACGCGCCGCAAGCCGGTGCGCGGGCGATTGCGTTTCTCGTCCAGCAACCAGTCCACGCCGAGGTCGGGCAGGAAATTGACGTGGATCGGCGTGCGATGCTCCCAATAGGAGGAAATCTGCAACATCGCCGGGCCGGAGAGGCCCCGATGGGTGAAGAGCGCCGCCTCGCGGAACCGGGTCTTGTTCCAGCGCACCTCCACCTCGGCCGAGACGCCGGAGAGCGACTGGAACAGCGCATCGTCCGGCCCCAGGGTGAAGGGCACGAGCGCCGGCCGGGGCTGCACCACCTTGAGGTCGAACTGGCGCGCAACCTCATAGGCAAAGCCGGTCGCGCCGAGTTTCGGGATGGAAGGACCGCCGGTCGCCAGTACCAAAGACGGCGCGGACACGGTGCGATCCCCCAGCTTGATGCGGAACAGGCCATCGCCATGGCTGACATCCGTCACCGGCTGGCCCAGCGCCATGGTCACGCTGCCGGCCGCGCACTCCTCTGCCAGCATGGCGACAATCTGTTTCGCCGATCCGTCGCAGAAAAGCTGGCCCAGCGTCTTCTCATGCCAGGTGATGCCATAACGGCCGATCAGGGTAAGGAAATCCTGCGGCGTGTAGCGGCCCAGTGCCGATTTGGCGAAATGCGGATTGGCCGACAGATAGCGATCGGCAGCGGTATGGATGTTGGTGAAATTGCAGCGGCCGCCGCCGGAGATCAGGATTTTCTTGCCCGGCGCATCGGCATGGTCGGTCAGCAACACCCGGCGGCCGCGCTGGCCGGCGGTCGCTGCGCACATCATGCCGGCGGCGCCGGCGCCCAGGATTATCGCGTCATAATCGCCCATCACCGCCCCCGCTTCATCCGCACGATGGCCTCGTCCAGCGCGGACAGGAAGCGGGATCGATCCGTCTTGGAGAAAGGCGGCGGCCCGCCGACCGGATCACCCACGGCGCCGGCGCGCAGGTCCGCCATGATCGCCCGCACCGCGATGGCGCTACCGATCGAGGCGCTGGTGAAGGGCTTGCCATTGGGCGCGATCACCCCCGCCCCGGCCTTGAGGCAGCGGTCGGCAAGCAGAATGTCGGCGGTGATGCAGAGCGTATCGGCACCGGCGCGTTCGGCGATCCAGTCGTCGGCGGCGTCGAACCCGTCGCTCACCACCACGCGGTCGATCAACTCATGCGCCGGAATGCGGATCGGGCTGTTGCTGACGATGGTGACCGGCACGCCATGGCGGAAGGCAACCTTATAGATTTCCTCCTTCACCGGGCAGGCGTCGGCATCGACCAATATGTGCATCGCCGCGCTGTCCTTTCGTCCCGGCCGTTCGCGGCGGCGATAGGCGGACAGGGAGCAACGTGCAATGGGCCGGGGAAACCCCCGGCCCATCCTGTCCTCAGCGCCCGACGATTTCGAGCAGATGCGGCGGATAGCGCTCGCCCTCGACCGGGATGGCGTCGGCCGCCGCGCGGATCCGGGTCAGGTCGGCATCACTCAATTCGACCTGGGCCGCGCCCAGATTTTCCTCCAGCCGGTGCAGCTTGGTGGTACCGGGGATCGGCACGATCCAGGGCTTCTGCGCCAGCAGCCAGGCGATCGCGATCTGCGCCGGGGTCGCATCCTTCTCGGCCGCGATGCCCTTGAGCAGATCGACCAGCGCCAGGTTCTTCTCCCGCGCCTCGGCGGCAAAGCGCGGCAGGCTGTTGCGGAAATCGCCTTCGGCCAGCGCCGTATCCTTGCCGATCGCGCCGGTCAGGAACCCCTTGCCGAGCGGGCTGTAGGGCACGAAGCCGATGCCTAGTTCCTCGCAGGTTTCAAGGATGCCGTTGGTTTCCGGGCCACGGGTCCAGAGCGAATATTCATTCTGGAGCGCGGCGACCGGCTGCACCGCATGGGCGCGGCGGACCGTCGCAGCCGACGGCTCGGACAGGCCGAAATGCCTGACCTTGCCCTCGGCGATCAGATCCTTGACCACCCCCGCCACATCCTCGATCGGCACGGCCGGATCGACGCGATGCTGGTAGAAAAGATCGATCACCTCGACACCCAGCCGCTTGAGCGAGGCGTCCGCCACCGCGCGGATATTGTCCGGCCGGCTGTTGAGCGCGCCAAGACCGGCGCCGATGTCGAAGCCGAACTTGGTGGCGATCACCACCTGGTCGCGCACCGGCGCCAGCGCGGCGCCGACCATTTCCTCGTTGGTATAGGGGCCGTAGACCTCCGCCGTGTCGAAGAAGGTGACGCCGAAGTCGACAGCCGCACGGATCAATTTGATCCCTTCATCCTGGCTGACGGCGGTGCCATAGCCGAAGTTGAGGCCCATGCAGCCCAGGCCAATGGCCGAAACCTCCAGCCCGCTCTTGCCCAAAAGTCGCTTTTCCATAGCGGTCACTCCGATTTGATGTCCGAACGGAAGATAGGCTGTCGCCAAGCGGCGGATTAGATCATAAAAGCGGCAAGACTTTATATCCGGAGTTCATGAATGCGGCGCGAAGAGCTGGTCGACCTCAACGCCTTCCTGATGGTCGCCGACACCGGCAATTTCACCCGAGCGGCCGCGCTGCTCGGCACGTCGCAGTCCGCGCTCAGCCATACCATAAGGCGGCTGGAAACGCGCCTGGGCGTGCGCCTGCTCACCCGTACCACCCGCAGCGTCTCCTTGACCGAGGCCGGCGATCGCCTGTCCGCCACGCTGCGCCCGGCGCTCGACAGCATCGCGACCGAACTGGCTTCGCTCGGCGACCTGCGCGAACGGCCGGCCGGCACGATCCGCATCACTGCCGCCGAACATGCCAGCAACACGGTCGTCTGGCCAGCATTGCAACGGCTGTTGCCGCGCTATCCCGACATCCATGTCGAATTGAGCATCGATTCCGGCTTTGTCGACATCGTCAAGGAACGCTTCGATGCTGGCGTGCGGCTGGGCGAGGCGATCGCCAAGGATATGGTCGCCGTGCGCATCGGCCCGGACCTGCGCATGATCGTGGTCGGCGCGCCCGCCTATTTCGCCAGCCGCCCGGTGCCGCGCACGCCGCAGGATCTGGCCGCTCATGACTGCATCAATCTGCGCCTGCGCAGCGCCGGCGGCCTTTATGCCTGGGAACTGGAAAAGGACGGCCATGAAATCCGGGTGCGGGTGGAGGGGCAACTGGCCTTCAACAGCATCGAGATGATCCGCCGCGCCGCCCTCGCCGGCTTCGGCCTCGCCTTCGTGATGGAGGATCAGGTGCGCGCGGATATCGACGAAGGCCGGCTGATCCCGGTGCTGGAGGACTGGTGCCCGCCCTTTGCCGGCTATCATCTCTATTATCCCAGCCGCCGCCAGCCCGCCGCCGCCTTCAGCATATTGGTCGACGCGCTGCGCTATCGCGGCCCCTAGGGGCGATCGACATTCAGATGATGACGTGACGAAAATGGTGGTTTTCCGTAATCCGGAGCGCAGCGTACTTAAAGTACGTGAGCACTGGAAGTGCGGAAGGCCGCCATTTGCAGGCCGTCAGGGCTGAATGTCGATTGACCCTAGGCCATTTTGCCGCCTTCTCCCGCGGCGATAACTGTCCTACATGGAGGGATAATGAGCGCATCCCTCTACAATAACGACATTCTTCGCCTCGCCGCGAGCATTCCGCACCACCAGCGGCTGGCCGATCCGCAGGCCAGCGTGGAAAAGCGATCGCCGACCTGCGGCTCGCGCATTACGGCCGATGTCCGCATGGCCGACGGCAGGCTCGCCGAAATGGGCCTGGACGTGAAGGCCTGCGCCCTGGGCCAGGCCTCCGCCGCGCTGATGGCGGCGCAGGCGATCGGCCTGACTGCTGACGAACTGGCGGAGGCACGCGACAAGCTGGCCGCCTATCTGTCGGGCGAGAGCGAGGATCTGGATTTCTGGCCCGGCCTTGCAGTGCTGGCGCCGGCCCGCGGCTATCCCGCGCGCCACCCCTCGATCCGTCTGGGCTTCGAGGCGATCGCCGAAGCCGCGCGGATGGCGGACGCCTGATGCCGGTCGCGGAAACCGCCATGTCGGCCACCGACGTTCTCCTGTCCGAAGGCGTGATCCTGCTCGGCGTCGCCGTGGCCTTCGTCCTGCTGTTCCGCCGCTTCGGCCTGGGTGCGGTGCTGGGCTATCTGGTCGCCGGCGCGCTGGTCGGCCCGCAAGGGCTGGGCTTGGTCGGCGGCGCGGAATCGAAGCTCGCCATTGCCGAAATCGGCATCGTCCTGCTGCTCTTCCTCGTCGGCCTCGAACTCCATCCCGCGCGCCTGTGGCGACTGAAGCGCGACATCTTCGCGCTCGGCCTGGCACAAGTCGTGCTGTGCGGCCTCGCCCTCATCGCCATCATCTTCTACTCGACCGGCTTCACCTGGGGCGCCGCGATCGCGCTCGGCCTGCCGCTCGCCCTCTCCTCAACCGCGCAGGTGCTGCCCAGCCTCAAGAGCAGCGGCCGCATCAACTCGCCCTTCGGTGAGAAGGTCTTCTCGATCCTGCTGTTCCAGGATCTCTCGATCGTCCCGCTGATCACCATCGTCGCCGCCCTCTCCCGCAATCCGGCAGACGCTGGCGGTCCGCCCGGATGGGTGCTGGCCGGCTATACCGTCGCCGCGATCGCCGGGCTGGTGCTGGCCGGCCGCTTCATCCTGCGGCCGTTGCTCAACCTGGTTGGTCGGCAGGGCGAGCGCGAACTGTTCGTTGCGGTCGGCCTGTTCACCGTGCTGGCCGCCGCATCTGTGATGCACAGCCTGCATCTCTCGACCGCGCTTGGCGCCTTCGTCGCGGGCGTGATGCTGGCCGACTCGCCCTATCGCCACGAAATCGAATCCGACGTCGAGCCGTTCCGCTCCATCCTGCTCGGCCTCTTCTTCCTGGCCGTCGGCATGGTGCTGGACCTGCGCGCCGTCGCCGCCAATCCCCTGTTCGTCATCGGCATGGCGGCGATGCTGGTGGCCGCCAAGACCGCGATCATCGCCCTGCTCGCCCGGCTGTTCGGCATGGCCTGGCAACAGGCGCTGAGCGCCGGCCTGCTACTCTCCCAAGGCGGTGAATTCGGCTTCGTCCTCTTCGCCCAGGCGCAGAATGCCTATCTGATCGCACCGCAGGCGGCGAGCCTGTTCAGCGCGATCGTCACCTTCTCCATGGCGACCACGCCCTTCCTGATGCTGTTTGCCCGCCGCTTCGAATTCGCCCAGCCCAAGGATCGCGACGACCTGCCGGGGCCGGAGGATGCGCCGCGCGGCAGCGCCATCATCGTGGGCTATGGCCGGTTCGGCCAGACCGTGGCCCAGATGCTGATGGGCCATGGCTTCGGCGTCGTGCTGATCGACAAGAAGCCCGCCCAGATCGAGGTGTCGAGCCGCTTCGACATGAAGGTCTATTATGGCGATGGCACGCGGATCGACCTGCTCCGCCGCGCCGGTGCCGACGAAGCCCGGCTGATCGCCTTCTGCATCGACGATCCTTCGCTGGATGGCCGTGTGCTGCAGCCCATTGCCGAAGCCTTCCCCCAGGCCGCGCTGATGGCGCGCGTGTTCGATCGTCGCCAGATCCTGGCGATGCAGGATATCGAACTGGCCGGCGTGGTGCGGGAAGTATTCGAATCGGCCATCTGCATGGGCGTCCAGGCGATGCAGACGCTGGGTGTGCCGCCCGAAGAGGTCGAGGAAGTCGAGCGCCAATATCGCGAGAATGACGGCCAGCGCCTCGCCCTGCAGATCGAGCATGGGAATCTGCTGGCGGCCAAGGACCTGATGTACCGCCCCGGCCGGGGCATGCGCCTGCGCGCGCGCGGAGATGGAGAAGAAGCATGATCGCCATTCTGGCCGCCCTGTCGGCAGCGCTCGCCATTGCTGCCGGTGCCTTTGGCGCCCATGGCGCCGCCAGCCCGCAGGCGGCGGAGTGGCTGCGCACCGGCGGACTCTATCAGCTGATCCATGCCGTCGCGGTCCTGACGATCATGGGCATCACGCGCGGCGGCGCCCTGTTGCTACTGATCGGCGCGGCGATCTTTGCCGTCAGCCTCTATGCCATGGCGCTGGGCTGCCCGCGCTGGCTGGGCGCGGTGACGCCGATCGGCGGCGCGATGATGATCGGCGGCTGGCTCTGGGCCGCCTTCAACTACTGGCAGCGGGGCTGACCCAGCCACTTGCCGCCGCAGGTGGACACGCCTAGATAATCGCCATGGCAGATCATTCGCACCATCATCATCAGGAACCCACCGGCAAGAAGCTGGCCGACGCGGCGCAGGCTACGCTGGAGGCGAAGGATGAGCAGTGGACGCCGATGCGCGCCGCCATCTTCGACGCGCTGGCAGCCGAAGAAAAGCCGGCATCGGCCTATGATATCGCCGACACCGTGTCCAAGGCACGCGGCAAGCGGGTCGCGCCCAATAGCGTCTACCGCATCCTCGACCTGTTCGTAGCGAACAATATCGCGATGCGGGTGGAAAGCGCGAACGCCTATATCGCCAACGCGCATCCCGGTTGCCATCATGACTGCATCTTCCTGGTCTGCGACAGTTGCGGCCAGGTGACGCATATCGACAATGATCCCATCACCGGATCGCTGCGGTCGGTGGCTGAAAAGGCCGGCTTCGCGCCGGTGCGGCCGGTGATCGAGGTGCGCGGCACCTGCAGCGCCTGCCACTGACGGGCGGTTCATGACCATCATCGAATGGGTCGCAGCCGCGCTGGGCCTGATCAATGTCGTGCTGGTGGCGCGCCGTTCGCTGTGGAACTATCCGTTCGGCATCGCCATGGTCGCGCTCTATTTCTTCGTCTTTTTCGAGGCGAAGCTCTACAGCGACGCGCTGCTGCAAATCTTCTTCCTGGTGATCAACGCCTATGGCTGGTGGAACTGGGTGCATAGCGAGAAGGTCGCCGACGGCGGCATAGCGGTGGCGCGCCTTAGCGTTCCGGCCCGCCTCGCCTGGATCGCGGGCACTGCGCTCGCCAGCCTGGCCTGGGGCCTGGGCATGGCGCGCTTCACCGACGCCGCCGCGCCCTTCGCCGACGCCATGATCGCCGGCATGAGCGTCGCCGCGCAGATATTGCAGTCGCAGCGCAAGGTCGAAAGCTGGGTTCTGTGGGTGGCGGTCGATGCCCTTGCCACCGGCCTGTTCTGGAGCCGCGGCCTGACCGCGACGTCGATCCTCTACGCCATCTTCTTCTTCATCGCGCTATGGGGCCTGATCGCCTGGCGCCGCACGATGGACCGTGCGCCGGCATGACCCGCGGCTTCCTGCTCGGCAAGTTCATGCCGCCCCATGCCGGCCATCAGATGCTGATCGACTGTGCGCGGGCGATGGTGGACGAACTCACCATCCTGGTCTGCTGGTTGCCGGGCGATCCGATCCCCGGTCCACTGCGGCTGCAATGGATGCGCGAACTGGCGCCGGGGTGCCGGGTCATCGGCCATGATGCGGTCGTGCCGCAGGCGCCTGAAGACTCCGCCGACTTCTGGCCGATCTGGCGGGCCATCGTGGCGCAGGCCCATCCCGAGCCGATCGACCTGCTGTTCGCCGGCGAAGCCTATGGGCTGCGGCTCGCGCAGGAAGTCGGCGGCAGCTTCGTGCCGCTGGGTGCCCGCATATTGGGTGCGGACCAGAACGGACTGGGTGGCCTGTCCGCCAGCGTCGTGCGTGCCGATCCCTGGGGGCAGTGGCGCTGGATCGCGCCGCCGGTCCGCGCGCATTTCACCCGGACGATCGTACTGCATGGCGTCGAAAGCACCGGCAAGTCGGTGCTGGCCGAACGGCTCGCCCGGCATTTCGACACGATCTGGGTGCCCGAATATGGCCGCGCCCAGGCTGAAGTTCACAGTGTCGATATGAACGAGGCCGACCTGCTGCTGATCGGTGCCGCCCAGTCCGCGACGATCACCGCCGGCCAGCGACTGGCGAACCGTCGCCTGTTCGCCGACACCGACGCGCTGATGACGGCGGCCTGGGCCGAGATGATGATCGGCCATGCGCCCGACGCGCTGCTCGCTTACCCGAAGGCCGACCTCTATCTGCTGCTGGAACCCGATGTCGCCTGGATCGACGATGGCACGCGCCTCTATGGCGACGATCCGGTGCGGGCGCGATTTGCCGATATCAGCCGGAACGTGCTGATCGACAGCGGCGTTACCTGGGCTTCGGTCGGCGGGGATTGGGACAGTCGTTTCACCCGCGCCGTTTCCCTGATTGAAGATTTGGCGCCCCCCTGCATGACGTCAGGGTTCGACTTGGCGCAGGAAAGCGAGTAGGCAGTTCCCCATGTCCAATCCGTCCACGCCGTTGCTCGACACCGTCAATATCCCCGCCGACCTGCGCAAGCTGCAGCCCGACCAGCTCCGCCAGCTGGCCGATGAACTGCGCGCCGAAACCATCGCCGCCGTCGGCGTGACCGGCGGCCATCTGGGGTCGGGCCTGGGTGTCGTGGAACTGACCACCGCCATCCATTATGTGTTCGACACGCCCAACGACAAGCTGGTCTGGGACGTGGGCCATCAATGCTATCCGCACAAGATATTGACCGGCCGGCGCGATCGCATTCGCACGCTGCGCCAGGGCGGCGGCCTCAGTGGCTTCACCAAGCGCGCCGAATCCGAATATGACCCGTTCGGCGCGGCGCACAGCTCGACCTCGATCAGCGCGGCGCTGGGCTTTGCCGTCGCCAACAAGATGCAGGACAAGCCCGGCAAGGGCATCGCCGTGATCGGCGACGGCGCCATGTCGGCCGGCATGGCCTATGAGGCGATGAACAATGCGCGCGAGGCCGGCAACCGTCTGGTCGTCATCCTCAACGACAATGACATGTCGATCGCGCCCCCGGTCGGTGGCCTGTCCGCCTATCTCGCCCGGCTGGTGTCGAGCCGCGAGTTTCTGGGCCTGCGCGACATGGCCAAGAAGCTGGCGCGCAAGCTGCCCCGCCCGCTGCACAAGGCGGCCAAGAAGACCGACGAGTTTGCCCGCGGCATGGCGACCGGCGGCACTCTGTTCGAGGAACTGGGCTTCTATTATGTCGGCCCGATCGACGGCCATAATCTCGAACATCTGATCCCGGTGCTGGAAAATGTCCGCGATGCGGCCGAAGGGCCGTGCCTGATCCATGTCGTGACCCAGAAGGGCAAGGGCTATGGCCCGGCAGAGGCGGCCGCCGACAAATATCATGGCGTGCAGAAGTTCGACGTCATCACCGGCACCCAGGCCAAGGCACCTCCGGGTCCGCCCAGCTATACCAATGTCTTCGCCCAGGCGCTGATAGCCGAGGCCGAGCGCGACCCGCGCGTGTGCGCGATCACCGCCGCCATGCCGTCGGGCACGGGGCTCGACAAGTTCGAACTGGCCTTCCCCGACCGGACCTTCGACGTCGGGATCGCCGAACAGCATGCCGTCACCTTCGCCGCCGGCCTCGCGGCGCAGGGGATGCGGCCTTTCTGCGCCATCTATTCGACCTTCCTGCAGCGCGCCTATGACCAGGTGGTGCATGATGTCGCGATCCAGAACCTGCCCGTGCGCTTCGCCATCGACCGCGCCGGTCTGGTCGGCGCCGACGGCTCCACCCATGCCGGCAGCTTCGACGTCACCTATCTCGCCAGCCTGCCCAATTTCGTCGTGATGGCCGCCGCCGACGAGGCGGAGCTGACGCACATGGTCCACACCTGCGCCATGCATGACAGCGGGCCGATCGCGGTGCGCTATCCGCGCGGCAACGGCACCGGCGTCGCCATGCCCGAGGTTCCTGAAGCGCTGGAGATCGGCAAGGGCCGCGTCGTGCGCGAAGGACGCCAGGTCGCGATCCTGTCGCTCGGCACCCGGCTGGAAGAAGCGATGAAGGCCGCCGACACGCTGGAGGCCAAGGGCCTGTCGGCCTCTGTCGTTGACCTGCGCTTCGCCAAGCCGCTGGACGAGGCGCTGATCCGCCGGATGCTGACCACCCATGAGGTGGCGGTGACGATCGAGGAAGGGTCGATCGGCGGCCTTGGCGCCCATGTCCTGACGCTGGCGAGCGATCTTGGCCTGACTGACAATGGCCTCAAGATCCGCACCATGCGCCTGCCCGACATCTTCCAGGATCAGGACAAGCCCGAACAGCAATATGCCGACGCGCGGCTGGATGCCGATGCGATCGTCGACACGGTGCTGACGGCGCTGCGCCACAACAGCGCCGGCGTGGAGGAAGCGCGAGCCTGAAGGTCCGCGCTGGACCTCCTCAACCAACTGCCCTAGCCTGCCTTTCGCTGGACCATGTCCGGGAGAAGGCGGTTGGGCAGAGCATTGCCGGGTCGACATCATCGCTGGCTGCTGCTCCTGCCGCTGCTCGCCGCCTGTTCACAGAAACAGGCGGTGGAGCCGCCGCCGCGCGCCAATGATCCCGTGCCGGCGACCAGCGCATCTTCGATCATCAGTGTCCCGGTGGAAATCGACCGGGCCCGGATTGCCCAGGCGATCGACCGGGCCATGCCGCGCCAGCTCTGGCGCATCGACCGGCCAGGCACGCGCTGCGTCCAGCCCAAGCGGGTCAAATTGCTAGGCAAGCAGATCAGGGTGACACCGCCGATCGACTGCCACATTATCGGCGCGGTCACGCGCGGGCCGATCCACCTGCGCGGCAATGGGCGCGACCTGATCGCCGACATCCCGATCCATGCGCAGGTCAGCGCGCGCGACATTGCCGGATTGCTGAAGGGCGAGACGGCCACCGGCGACGCCATGGCCCATGCCCGGATTCAGCTCGGCATCGATGACCAGTGGCGCCCTCACGGCACGCTGAAGCTCAGCTATGACTGGACCCAGACGCCCGGCATCGATTTCCTCGGCCAGCGCATCACCTTCGCCGACAAGGTCGACCGCAAGATCGCGCCGGTTCTGCGCGACCTCGAACGACAATTGCCGCACGAACTGGCCAAGCTCGACCTGCGCAGCAAGATCGAACGGCTGTGGCGCGCGGCCTTTACCAGCCTTTCGCTCAACGACCATGATCCGCCGGTATGGATGCGCATCACGCCGCAACGCTTCCTGTTCGACGGCTATGGCAACAGCGGCGCCCAACTGCGCTTCCGGCTGGGGATCGAGGCGCTGACCGAAACCGTGGTCGGCGACCGGCCGGTCGATCCGCAACCGACCGGACTGCCACCGCCAGCGCGTGCGCCGATCAATGACGCGCTGCATTTCTTCCTGCCGGTGCGGGCCGATTATGCGCAGCTGGAGCCGGTCATCCTGCGCGCCCTGCACAAGCGCGCCGCGCGCCCGTTCGATTTGCCAAAGCTAGGCCCTATCATCGCGCGCTTCGACAAGCTGACGGCCTATGGCACGACGGGCAACCGCATTGCGGTGGGCGTCACGCTCGCAGCGCGTCCGGCAAGCGGCAAGGTAGGAGACACCCATGGCACCGTCTGGCTAACCGCCCGCCCCGTCAACCAGCCCAATTCTGCGCTGGTCCATTTCGAGGATTTGCAGGTGACCGGCAACAGCGACGGCATTGGCGGCGACATCCTGATCGCGCTGGCGGGAAGCCCCGCCTTTTCCAACGTCATCGCCGGCGCGCTCAGCCAGAATTTCACCCATGATCTGGAGGAGTTGAAGGGCAAGATCCGGCGCGCCATCGGCGAACGCAAAACCCCGCATTTCCGTATCAGTGCGCGTTTGGACGATGCCGAAATCGGCGAGATCAGTGCCTATGGCCAGGGCCTGTATCTACCCGTGCGGGCAACCGGACGAGCCTCGATCCGCTACGCCGGCGGGCCGCTATAGCGCAACCATATAGTTGCATATTCCTGCCATGAGGCGCATATAGCCAATCAGGAGGTTGCCTATCATGACCGACAGCATCATCAAGACGATCGACATCGCCGCGCCGGTAGAACGGGTATGGGACGCCCTGACCGACCATGCGCAATTCGGCACCTGGTTCCGCGTCGCGCTGGACCAGCCCTTTGCCATCGGCCAGCCCTCGACCGGGCATATGACCTATCCGGGCTATGAGGATTATCGCTGGGAAGCGCGGGTCGTGGCGATCGAGCCGATGACCCGTTTTGCCTATGAATGGCCTGCGACCGGCGGCGACAAGGCGCTGATGGAGAGCGGCGTGCCGGTGCCCGAATGGACGCTGGTGGAGTTCGTGCTGGAGCCGATCAACGGCGGCACCCGCCTGACCGTCACCGAAAGCGGGTTCGATGCGGTGCCCGAACCGCGCCGGACCAATGTCATGCGCGACAATGACGGCGGCTGGGCGGAACAGGTGAAGAATATCCGCGACCATGTCACCGGCTGAGATTTTCGCCGCACTGGGCGATCCCACGCGCCTGGGGCTCATCGCGCGGTTGGGCGACGGCAATGGGCGCTCGATTGTGCAACTGGGCGAAGGCCTGCCAATCAGCCGTCAGGCGGTGGCCAAGCATCTGGATGTGCTGCACGGCGCCGGGCTGGTGCGCAGGCGCAAGCAGGGGCGGGAAGTGCATTTCGCGCTGCGCCGGGAGGCGGTTGCGGCGGCGCAGGACTGGCTCGGCCGGGTCGGCGCGCAATGGGATGGCACGCTCGCCCTGCTCAAGGCTTTTGCGGAAAGGGACGATCCGCCCCCTTCCCCATAGATTATTGCTGCGGCGGGGTCGTCTGCGTGCCGGTGGCGGCACGGGCGTCCTGGCCGTCGCCTTCCGGCGCAGCGATGATGTCGCGGGTGGTGGCGCCCTTGTCGACCACTTCGGTATCCGGATCACCCGCCTGCGAGCGGATGCCGGCGGCGGCGGTGCCACGGCCAGCCGAATTCAGCGCCGCGCTTTCCGATGCGCTGCGCGGGGCCGGACCGCCGAACAGCGCTTCCTGTGCGGCGCGGCTCGAATCGACCGTGGCAGCAGCCGGGGTGCCCGGCGCGGGCGGGACCAGCGCGAAATCGGGCGGCACGACCAGCGGCGCCTGGCGCGTCACAGCGAACTCGTCGGGACGGCCACGATTGAGCAGGCCGTTACCACCGCCGCCGCACGCCGACAGGGTTGCAACAAGGCCGGCGGCGAGGATCAGTTTACGCATTACTTCAGGGTCTCCGTCTTTGCGCCCTTCTCGCGCAGCAGCAGCGCCCGCGCAAGCAGGATCAGCACGCCGAACGTGATGGCCGCGTCGGCCAGGTTGAAAATCAGGAAGGGGCGCCATTCGCCGAAATGCAGGTCGGCATAGTCGACGACATAGCCCAGCCGCATCCGGTCGACGATATTGCCGATCGCGCCGCCCAGCACCAGGCCGAGCGCCGCGACGTCCGACCGCGCCTTTTCGCGCCACATCCACACGCCCACGAAGCCGGCGATCAACATGGTCATGCCGACCAGCATCCAGCGCATCGTGTCGTTGTCGGCATGGAAGAAGCCCATCGACACGCCGCGATTTTCCAGCCAGCGCAGGCGGAAGAAGGGCAATATCTCGATCCCCGCATCCGCCCGGCTCTGCAGCGCGAGGGGATAGGTGACGGTATATTTGACCAGTTGGTCGAGCGCGAGGGTGACGATCGCGACCGTCAGCCCCAGCGGGCGATGGTTGATGGCACTCATGCCTTCAACACCTCGTCACAGCGGTTGCACAGCGTGCCATCTTCCTCGACCTCGGGCAGCAGGCGCCAGCAGCGGCCGCACTTGTGCCACTCGGTGGGCTTGACGATGATGCCGTCGCCCACGCCCATCTCGATCCGGGCGACGATGGCGATTTCGGCGAAGTTCACACCGTCGCTGGGCAGCATTTCGCCCATGGTGACGTCGGCCTCCAGGCTGGAGCGGATCACCTTCTCGCGACGGAAGGGCTCGATCGCCTCGTTGACCTGCTCGCGCTGGTCGCGCAGCTCCGCCCACTTGTCGTTCAGATGATTGTCGATCCAGCGATGGTCGACCTCCGGCCATTCCAGGAAATGAACGCTATCCTCGTCACTTGGGAAGCGGCTCTGCCATACTTCCTCAGCGGTGAAGGGGATGATCGGCGCGACATAGCGGACCAGCGCGTGGAACAAAGTATCGAGCAAGGTGCGATAGGCGCGACGCTTGGGGTCCGACTTCGCATCGCAATAGAGGCAGTCCTTGCGGATGTCGAAGAAGAAGGCCGACAGGTCGCTGTTCGCGAAGTCGAAGATCGCGCGGGTGTAGCGGCTGAATTCCAGCCAGTTCTCGCTCTTCGCCGCCTTGTCGACCACCGCGCGCAGTTCCGCGTCGAGCTGGGCCAGACGGTGGAGCATATAGCGCTCCAGCTCCGGCATCTCGGCATAGGACACCGCCTCGCTCTCATCATAGTCGGACAGGGCGCCGAGCATGTAGCGGAAGGTGTTGCGCAGCTTGCGATAGGCATCGGACGAACCGGCCAGCACTTCCTTGCCGATGCGGACGTCATCGAAATAGTCGGTGCTGGCGACCCAGACGCGCAGGATATCGGCACCGCTTTCGGCCATGATCTTGAGCGGATCGACGACATTGCCAAGGCTCTTGGACATCTTCTTGCCCGAACCGTCGAGCGCGAAGCCATGGGTCAGCACCGCCTTGTAGGGGGCCTGGCCACGGGTGCCGCAGCTTTCCAGCAGCGAGGACTGGAACCAGCCGCGATGCTGGTCCGACCCTTCGATATAGAGATCGGCGCGGGTGCCCTCGCCATAGCGGCCCTCGACCACGAAACTGTGGGTCGAGCCGCTGTCGAACCAGACGTCGAGAATGTCGTTCACGACCTCATAGTCGGCGAGGTCGTAATCGGGACCGAGCAGCGCCTGATGATCCGCGCCGAACCAAGCGTCCGCGCCGGCGCCCTTGAACGCTTCGATGATGCGGCCATTGACCGCCTTATCAACTAGATAGTTGCCGGTCTTGCGATGGACATAGAGGGCGATCGGCACGCCCCAGGCGCGCTGGCGGCTGATGACCCAGTCGGGACGGCCTTCGACCATGGAGCGGATACGGTTGGTCGAACGCTCCGGCACCCAGCGCGTATGCTCGATCGCGTCGAGCGCGATTTCGCGCAGGGTCGGGCCGTTGCCGGTGACGATCGGGGTCGGCATCACGCCGCCATCGACATCGGCCACCACGCCTTCCTGCGGCTTGTCCATCGGGATGAACCATTGCGGGGTGCAGCGGAAGATGATCTTCGCCTTGGAGCGCCAGCTGTGCGGATAGCTGTGCTTGAAATCGTCCGACGCGGCGAGCAGCGCGCCCGCTTCGCGCAGGTCCGAACAGATCGGCCCATCCTTGCCGACGAATTTGGGGTTGATGACCGACCCCTGCCCGCCCAGCCACAGCCAGTCGGCGCGATATTTGCCGTCGCCCTCGACCGCGAAGACGGGGTTCAGGCCGTTCGCCTTGCACAGTGCGAAATCGTCCTCGCCATGGTCGGGCGCCATATGGACGAGGCCGGTACCCGCGTCGGTCGTGACGAAATCACCCGCGAGAAACGGACGCGGCTTGGCGAAGAAGCCGCCAAGCGCGTGCATCGGGTGACGCGCGACGGCTCCGGCGAGGTCGGAGCCTTTGAATGCCGGAGTATTTTCAAACTGAACTTCAGGAATTTCCTCTTCCGGGAAGTCAGCAGCAAATTGCGCCTTGATGGTCCGATCGAGGCGACTAACGAAGGAACCAAGCAGTTCCTTGGCCACGACGAATTTACGACCTGCCCAAAGACCGCGTTCAAAACGCGAGCAAACCGTCACATACTCGACCTCCAGCCCATAAGCCAAAGCCTGGTTGACCGGGATCGTCCAGGGCGTCGTGGTCCAGATCACCGCATGGGCGCCGAGCAGTTCGGGCGCGTTCGGCGCTTCGACAATCTCGAACGCCACGTCGATCTGGGTCGAGGTGATGTCCTCATATTCCACTTCCGCTTCGGCCAGCGCGGTCTTTTCGACCGGGGACCACATGACGGGCTTGGCGCCGCGATAGAGCTGGCCGCTTTCCGCGAACTTCAGAAGCTCGCCCACGATGGTGGCTTCAGCATCGAACTTCATGGTCAGATAGGGATCGGCCCAGTCGCCCATCACGCCCAGACGCTTGAACTGCTCCTTCTGCACGTCCACCCATTTGTCGGCATAGGCGCGGCACTGGGCGCGGAATTCGGCGGCGGGCACCTCATCCTTGTTCAGCTTCTTCTTGCGATATTCCTCCTCGATCTTCCATTCGATCGGCAGGCCGTGGCAATCCCAGCCGGGCACGTAGGGCGCATCCTTGCCGAGCAGCGACTGGCTGCGAACGATGATGTCCTTCAAGACCTTGTTCATCGCATGGCCCATATGGATGTCGCCATTGGCGTAGGGCGGGCCATCATGCAGGATGAAGCGTTCGCGGCCGGCGCGCTTCTCGCGCAGCTTGCCATAAAGATCCATCGCCGCCCAGCGCGCGGCAATCGCCGGTTCCTTCTGCGCGAGGCCGGCCTTCATCGGGAAGTCGGTGACGGGAAGGAAGACGGTGCTTTTGTAATCGGGCTGGTCGGTCATCGAATGTCCGTGCAAGTTTATGAATCCGTTCGCCCTGAGCGAAGTCGAAGGGCCGGCCCGAGGGAAGCGAGGGCTCTAACCGGGCCTCGGCTCCGCTCGGCCGCGTGTCTCGACTTCGCTCGACACGAACGGGAAAAGTGGAAGCGTCGCCCTACGCGAGGTAAGGCGTTCCCGCAAGGATTTGCCGCGCGTCGTCGCAGTCGCGTGCGATCTGCGCGATCAGCGGGTCGAGGCCGTCATATTTCGCTTCCGGGCGGAGATAGTGGATCAACTGCACCTCAATGCTCTGATCGTAGAGGCTTTCGGCGAAATCGAAGAAATGCGGTTCCAGCAGCAGCTTGGGCGGATCGAAGGTCGGGCGGATGCCGAGATTGGCGGCGCCGTCCAGCACCCGGCCATCGGCCAGCAGCCCGCGCACGGCATAGATGCCGAACGCCGGGCGCAGATAGGGGCCAAGATCGATATTGGCGGTCGGGAAGCCGATGGTGCGGCCAAGCTTGTCGCCATGCTGGACCATGCCCTGGATCGTGAAGGGGCGCGTCAGCAGGCGGGTGGCAGTGGCGCAATCGCCGGCCTGCAATGCGGCGCGGATGCGGCTGGAGCTGATCACTCCCTCCGCGTCCATGACCGGTGCGACCGCTTCGGCCGGCAGGCCCAGTTCGCCGAAGCTGGCGATCGTGCCGCTGCGGCCCTTGCCGAAAGTAAAATCCTCGCCCGTGACGACGGCGGCGACGCCCAGTTGCTCCACCAGCAGGCGGACATAGCCGGCCGGGTCGAGCGCGGCGAGTTCGCGGGTGAAGTCGAACACCAGCATCGCGTCGGCCCCGGCGGCCGCGAACAGCGCCTGGCGCTGGTCCAGCGTGGTCAGGCGAAAGGGCGGCGTATCGGGCTGGAACAGGCGCATGGGATGCGGATCGAAGGTGGCGACGATCGCCGGCCGCCCCTCCGCCCGCGCACGCGCGATCGCGCGGCCGACCACCGCCTGATGGCCGGCATGAAAGCCGTCGAAATTGCCAAGCGCCATGACGCCGCCGCGCAGATGCGCAGGGATCGGGGCATTGCTGGTAAGCCGCTCCATGGCCGGGGCTATAGGGTGACACACAGGGCGTGGCAATTGGCGATCACGTCCACACATCCCTGTCGTCATTGCGAGCGTAGCGAAGCAATCCATGTGCGTCGGTGGATTGCTTCGCTACGCTCGCAATGACGGAAGATTTACGGGCGACGGCCGAACGTCACGAAGCTGTAGGCCGGGCGCCCGTCCTGCGCGGGATGATCCGCGCGCGCTGTCTCGCGCCAGTCCGCCGGATCGGGATAGGCGATATGGGTGTCACCTTCGGCGTCAACATGCACCTCGGTCAGTTCGATCCGGTCGGCCCGATCGAGGAACAGGCGATAGATTTCCGCGCCGCCGATCACCATCAGCACCGGCGCGTTGGCCAGCGCGATCGCCGCGTCGACATCATGGGCGACCTCCGCCCCCTCACCCGTCCATTCCAGATCGCGGGTCAGCACGATATGGCGACGGCCAGGCAGCAGGCCGGGCAGGCTGTCGAATGTCTTGCGTCCCATCAGCATCGGATGGCCGGCGGTCAGCACCTTGAAATGCTTGAGGTCGGCCGGCAGTCGCCAGGGCAGATCGCCATCCCGGCCGATCACGCCATTGTCGGCGCGGGCCAGGATCAGGACGATGTCCGGCTGCTCGCTCATGATCGCGCTTCCTCCGCCAAAAAATCTCGTCATTCCCGCGCAGGCGGGAATCCATCACCGAACCAAGCCAATGGGGCGAACGCGTGAGATGGATCCCCGCCTTCGCGGGGATGACGACGTGAATAGATTAAAGCGACAACCGCGTCACATGCCCCATCTTGCGGCCCGGACGCGCCTCATGCTTGCCATAGAAGTGGAGATGATTTTCCGGGTCGGACAGGATCGCCAGCCATTCCGCAGCATCGTCGCCGATCAGGTTGCGCATCTCGACCTGCCGGGCGGCCAGGCCCGTATCGCCGAGCGGCAGGCCACAGATCGCGCGGACATGGTTCTCGAACTGGCTGGTGAGCGCCCCCTCGGTGGTCCAGTGACCGCTATTATGGACGCGGGGCGCCATTTCGTTGAACACAGGGCCGTCGGCGCTGGCGAAGAATTCCAGCGTCAGCACGCCGACATAGTCGAGCGCATCGGCAACCTGCTTGGCGAGCGCGCGGGCGGCGGGCAACTGCCCCTCGATCAGCGAGCCGGCCGGCACGGTCGAAGTGGCGAGGATGCCGTCGACATGGACGTTGGCGGCCGAATCCCAGAAGCGCACCGCGCCGTCGGCGCCACGCACCAGGATCACCGAATATTCCTGATCGAAGGTCACGAAGCCTTCGAGGATCGCGGGCTGGCGGCCAATCGCGTTCCAGGCGCCGACCGCATCGCCCGGCTCGTTGATCCGGGCTTGGCCCTTGCCGTCATAGCCCATGCGGTTGGTCTTGAGGATCGCGCGGCTGCCGATCGTCTCGATCGCGGTTTCCAGATCGTCCAGGCTGTCGACCGGCGCGAAGGGCGCGGTCAGGCCGCCCAGATCGGCGACGAAGCGCTTTTCGGCCAGACGATCCTGCGCGACGCGCAGCGCACCGGCGCCGGGACGGACCAGCCCATGGCTCGCCAGCACCTCGACCGCCGACGGATCGATATTCTCGAACTCATAGGTGACGACATCCACGCCCTCGGCAAAGGCGGCGAGCGCGGCGGCATCCTCATAGGCGCCCTGGGTCCAGCTCGGCGAGACATCGGCGGCGGGGCCGCTTTCCTCGGGCGCGTAGATGTGGGTGCGATAGCCAAGCTGGGCCGCGGCCATGGCGATCATCCGGCCAAGCTGGCCGCCGCCAAGGATGCCAATGGTGGCGCCGGGGGCAATGGTCGTCATGATCGGGATCAGTCCTCGACGGTTTCGGCGACGGCGTCGGTCTGGCGCGCGCGCCAGGCGTCCAGCCGCTCAGCCAGAGCATCGTCATGCGTCGCCAGGATCGACGCGGCGAGCAGGCCGGCATTGATCGCGCCGGGCTTGCCGATCGCCAGCGTGCCGACCGGGATGCCGCCGGGCATCTGAACAATGGACAGCAGCGAATCCATGCCTTTCAGCGCCTTGGATTCCACCGGCACGCCCAGCACCGGCAGGCGGGTCATCGACGCGGCCATGCCCGGCAGATGGGCGGCCCCGCCAGCACCGGCGATGATGACCTTGAGGCCGCGGCCGGCGGCACTGGTGGCATAATCATAGAGGCGCTGCGG
Organism: Sphingobium sp. L-44; assembly: GCF_056859495.1. Lineage (NCBI taxonomy): Bacteria > Pseudomonadati > Pseudomonadota > Alphaproteobacteria > Sphingomonadales > Sphingobiaceae > Sphingobium > Sphingobium sp. L-44. The sequence goes on from NZ_JBSXOQ010000089.1 coordinate 153,473, forward strand.
GGTGCGATGGGCGGACACGACCTTGCACTCATGGGCGACGCCCAGCGCTTCCAGCGTCTCGGCGGCATGACGCATCGTCTCCCAGTCGGAGCGCGAGCCCATGATGATGCCGACTTCCACTGCCCCGCTCATAATTTGCTTCCCCTGATGGGGCGGCCCACCGGCCTGCCCGGAAAGCAAAGCCCCTTAGCGGCCGGGCCGCCAAGGGGCAATTGTTATGGACATTAAAATTCCGTTCGGGCTGAGTCCTTCGACTGCCTGCTTGCAGCAGGCGCTCAGGATAAACTTCACCAAAGGTGAAGTCGAAGCCCGGCACTGAACGAAGTGAAGTGGCTTCGCCAAGCTCAGCCAGTCCTTCGACTTCGCTCAGGACGAACGGCGCTCTTACCGTTCCGACAGATAATAGCGATCGGTCGCGGTCAGATCGTCGGCCAGTTCATAGACGATCGGCTGGCCGGTCGGGATTTCCAGTTCGGTGATCTCGTCATCGGGGATGTTCGACAGATGCTTAACCAGCGCGCGCAGCGAATTGCCATGGGCGGAGATGACGACGCGCTTGCCAGCCTTCAGGTCGGGCGCGATGACCGATTCCCAATAGGGCAGCACGCGGGCGATCGTGTCCTTCAGGCTTTCGGTCGACGGGATGGCGATGCCGTCATAGCGGCGGTCCTTCGACAGGTCGAACTCGCTGCCCGCTTCCAGCACCGGCGGCGGAACGTCGAAGCTGCGGCGCCAGATCTTCACCTGCGCATCGCCATGCTTGGCCGCGGTCTCGGCCTTGTTGAGGCCGGTCAGGCCGCCATAATGGCGTTCATTCAGGTGCCAGTCCTTCTCGACCGGCAGCCACAGCCGCCCCATTTCCTCCAGCACCAGGTTCAACGTCTTGATCGCGCGGCTCTGGACCGAGGTATAGCATTGATCGAAATCCAGCCCCTTTTCCTTGAGCAGGCGACCGGCGGCGCGTGCCTCTTCCACGCCCTTTTCCGTCACGTCGACATCCCACCAGCCGGTGAAGCGGTTTTCCAGGTTCCAGGTCGACTGACCATGGCGGATGAGGACGAGCGTGGGCATCGGGCGTGTCTCCTGCACGATAGGGGCGAAAGATGCGCCTGCCATAGCGGGCAAAATTATGGGCGCAAGCTTGTCGCGGGTCAGGACAAGCCCACATTGCAGTCAAACCGGCGATGCGATAGCTCGGGACGACCAACGGAAAAGGAATGGCGATTTGGCATTTGTGAAGGGCGCGTGGCGCATCCTGGTCGCGATCAAGGACGGACTGGTGCTCCTGTTCCTCCTGCTCTTCTTCGGGCTGCTCTATGCCGCTCTCTCCTTCTCGCCCAAGCCGGCCAAGCCGATCGGCAGCGGCGCGCTGCTGCTCGACCTTGACGGCAGCATCGTCGAACAACCGGCCGAGGTTAGCGCCACCGCCATCCTGTCGGGCTCGGGCGACCAGGCGAAGGAATATCGCCTGTCCGACATATTGACCGCGCTCGACGCCGCCCGCACCGACGACAAGGTGAAGGCGGTCGTGCTCGACCTCGACGATTTCACCGGCGGCGGTCAGGTCGCGATCGCCCGAGTCGGCAAGGCGCTGGACGCGGTGCGCGCCGCCAAGAAGCCGGTCTTCGCCTTTGCCACCCTCTATAGCGACGACAGTTACCAGCTCGCGGCCCATGCCAGCGAAGCCTGGGTCGACCCGATGGGCGGCGTCGCCATCGCCGGACGCGGCGGCTCCGGCCTCTATTATAAGGGGCTGATCGACAAGCTGGGCGTCAACACCCATGTCTATCGCGTCGGCACCTACAAGAGCTTCGTCGAACCCTATATCCGCGCCGACCAGTCGCCCGCCGCCAAGCAGGCCAATCAGGAACTGGCCGGCGCGCTGTGGCAGAACTGGCAGGACGACGTGACCAGGGCGCGGCCCAAGGCGAAGGTCGCGACCTATGCCGCCGATCCCGCCGCCGCCGCCAGCGCTGCCGGCGGTGACATGGCCAAGGCTGCGCTGGCCGCCGGGCTGGTCGACCAGCTGGGCGATCAGGACGCCTTTGAAGAGCGCGTGGCCAAGGTTGCGGGCGACCCGTCCGACAAGGACGACACTGATTATGCCGCGATCGACTATGCCGCCTATGTGAAGGCCAGGAAGCCCGCCAATGACGGGCAGATCGGCGTGCTGACCGTGGCCGGCGACATTGTAGATGGCGAGGCCGGCCCCGGCACCGCGGCGGGCGACACGATTTCCGACCTGTTGCTCAAGGCGCTGGACGAGAAGGACTTGAAGGCCCTGGTCGTGCGCGTTGATTCGCCGGGCGGATCGGTGCAGGCGTCGGAGAAGATCCGCCGCGCCATCATGGAGGCCAAGTCCGGCGGCCTGCCGATCGTCGTGTCGATGGGCAATGTCGCGGCCAGCGGCGGCTATTGGGTCTCGACCCCGGCCGACATCGTCTTTGCCGAACCCGATACCATCACCGGGTCGATCGGCGTGTTCGGCATCATCCCGAGCTTCGAGGGCACGCTGGCCAAGATGGGCATCACCACCGACGGCGTGCGCACCACGCCCTTGTCGGGCCAGCCCGACATTGCCGGCGGCACCACCCCGCAATTCGACCAGATCATGCAGATGGGGGTCGAGGATATTTATCGCCGGTTTGTTGGCCTGGTCGCGCAGGCGCGGCACAAGACGCCTGCGCAGATCGACACCATCGCCCAGGGCCGCGTCTGGGACGGTGGCACCGCCCGCCAGATCGGCCTCATTGACCGGTTCGGCGACCTCAACGACGCGATTGCCGAAGCGGCGCGCCGCGCCAAGATCGATCCGGCCAAGGCCAAGCCCTACTGGATAGAGAAGCAGCCGGACAAGTTCGCCGAGTTCATCCAGTCGATCGCCGACCGCGAGAAGGATGATGCCGGCGCGCCGCGCGACCTGATCGGCCGCGAGGCGAAGCTGCAGCAGCGCTGGGCGCTGCAGGCCGTCGCCGATGTGCGCGGACTGGTGAGCGGCGCGGGCGTGCGCGCCGACTGCCTGGAATGCCGCGGCTATGGCGCCCCCAGGCCTGCAAACCAGGCGGATGCGCGCGGGTGGCTGGCGTTGCTGGGGGCAGCCTGGCACTGACGCCAGGCCGTCACTTTCGCCCGAACAGTTTCTCAATATCGCCATGGCCGAGCTTCACCCAGGTGGGCCGGCCATGGTTGCATTGGCCCGATCGCGGGGTCACTTCCATTTCGCGCAGCAGGGCGTTCATTTCCGCGACGCTCAGGATACGGCCGGCACGGACCGAGCCGTGGCAAGCCATGGTTGCGGCGACCAGATCGAGCCGCTCCTTGAGCGACAAGGCGCTGTCATAGGCGGCAAGATCGTCGGCCAGGTCGGAGACCAGCCCCTGCACATCGCCCTGCCCCAGCATCGCCGGGGTGGCGCGCACCAGCATGGCGGAGGGGCCGAAGCGCTCCAGTTCCAGGCCGAACTCCTTGAGTTCGGCGACCCGCGCCTCCAGCCGGTCGCAAGCCGGCTCGTCCAGTTCGACCACCTCGGGCAGCAGCAGCGCCTGCGACGCAACGCCCTGCCCCTCCATCGCGCGGCGCATCCGTTCCAGCGTCAGCCGCTCGTGCGCGGCATGCTGGTCGACGATGACCAGACCATCCTCGGCCTCGGCGACGATATAGGTGCGGGCGACCTGACCGCGCGCGACGCCCAGCGGGAAACTGTGCCCTTCGGGTGCCGGCGCGGCGGCGGGTTCGGCCCGCGCCTGGGGCGGCGGGGTCAGGAAATTCGGCCGCCGATCGCCGACGCCCTGATAGCCGGCGGGCGAGGATGGTGCGAACTGGCTGTAGCTGGGCGGCGCATAGGGCGTGGCCGCCGCCTCGAAGATCGGCATGGCGCCGATCGGCGTGGGCGACAGCGGCTCGGGCCGCCAGGCGTTGAGTGCGGCGGGATCGGCATGCTGCACGGCGCGAAAACCCTCCGCGTCGAGCGCGCGGCGCAGGCCCGAGACGATCATGCCGCGAATCAGCGCCGGATCGCGGAAACGCACCTCGGTCTTGGCGGGGTGGACATTGACGTCCACCTCCAGCGGCGGGACGTCGAGGAACAGGGCAACCACCGGATGGCGGTCCCGCGCCAGCATGTCGGCATAGGCACCGCGCAGCGCGCCGATCAGCAGCCGATCACGGACCGGGCGGCCGTTGACGAACAGATATTGATGATCGCCCACGCCGCGATTGTAGGTCGGCAGCGAGGCGACGCCGGAAAGTTGCACCCCGTCCCGCTCCAGGCTGACGATCACATGATTGTCAGCCAGCTGCCGGTCGGTGAGCGCGGCGACCCGCTCTTCCCGTGCCTCGCCCGCCTGCACGCCCAGCACGCGGCGGCCATCATGCTCGACCGAGAAGGCGACCGACGGATGGGCCATGGCCAGGCGACGCATGACGTCGAGGCAGGCAGCATATTCCGACTTGGCCGAGCGCAGGAATTTGCGCCGCGCGGGCACCCTGGCGAAGAGCTGGTCGACGGTGACGCGGGTGCCGGGCGGCAGTGCGGCCGGCCCTTCGGCCACCAGCACGCCATTGTCGACGGTGCGGTTCCAGCCATCGGCGCCACGCGGCCGGCTGTCGATCGAGAGGCGCGCGACTGACGCGATCGAGGGCAGCGCCTCGCCCCGGAAACCGAGCGTCGCGACATTCTCGATCGCGTCGTCAGGCATCTTGGATGTGGCATGGCGCTCCAGCGCCAGGGCCATGTCCTGCGAATCCATGCCGCAGCCGTCATCGCTGACCTCGATCCGGTCGAGCCCGCCGCTCGACAGGCGCACGGCGATGCGCGTCGCGCCGGCATCCAGCGCGTTTTCGACGATTTCCTTGAGCGCGCTGGCGGGTCTTTCGACCACTTCGCCTGCGGCAATGCGATTGACCAGATGTTCGGGCAGACGGCGTATTGACATTGATTAGTGACTAGCCCAAGCGAGCGCTTTCCGCGAGCCGCGACCCCAAAAATATTCCAGCATAGATTTGGGCGGGACGGAGCGCGGACACGAACACTGCCGTCCCGGCGCAACCGGGCGAAACAGGATGAAGCATGTCGATCTTCTCGCGCCTCTTCAAATTTTCCTCCCAGGACATGGCCATCGACCTGGGCACCGCCAACACCGTGGTCTATGTCCGTGGCCGCGGCATCGTCCTCAATGAACCTTCCGTGGTCGCGGTCGAGACGCTGAACGGCGTCAAGCGCGTCAAGGCGGTCGGCGACGATGCCAAGCTGATGATGGGCAAGACCCCGGATTCGATCGAGGCGATCCGCCCGCTGCGCGACGGCGTCATCGCCGACATCGACGTGGCCGAGCAGATGATCAAGCATTTCATCAACAAGGTGCATGGCGGCAAGCACAGCCCCTGGCGCGCGCCCGAGATCGTGATCTGCGTGCCGTCAGGTTCGACCAGCGTCGAACGCCGCGCCATCCGTGACGCCGCCAGCAATGCCGGCGCCAGCCAGGTCTTCCTGATCGAGGAACCGATGGCCGCCGCGATCGGCGCCGACATGCCGGTGACCGAACCGATCGGCTCGATGGTCGTCGACATTGGCGGTGGCACCACCGAAGTCGCCGTGCTGTCGCTGCGCGGCCTCGCCTACACCACCTCGGTCCGCGTCGGCGGCGACAAGATGGACGAGGCGATCGTCAGCTTCGTGCGTCGCCACCATAATCTGCTGATCGGCGAAGCCACGGCCGAGCGCATCAAGAAGCAGTTCGGCGTTGCCCAGCCGCCCGAAGACGGCGTCGGCGAGACGATCCACATCAAGGGTCGCGATCTCGTCAACGGTGTGCCCAAGGAAATCAGCATCAACCAGGGCCAGATCGCCGACGCACTGGCCGAGCCGATCAGCACGATCGTCGAAGGCGTGCGCATCGCCCTGGAAAACACCGCGCCCGAACTGGCGGCCGACATTGTCGATCAGGGCATCGTCCTGACCGGCGGCGGCGCGCTGCTCAAGGGGCTGGACGATGAACTGCGCGACGAGACCGGCCTGCCGGTCACCATCGCGGAAGATCCGCTGACCTGCGTCGCGATCGGCACCGGCCGCGCGATGGAGGATCCGATCTTCCGGGGCGTGTTGCAGACTGCCTGATCCGGGGGACATAGACGATGGCGCGGCCACCCAGCCGACGCCCCGGTCATAACCGGAAGGCGCAATATAGCCTCTTCGCCAGCTATGTGGTGGCAATGGCCGGGGCAGCGATCGCGCTGCTGCTGATCGTTGTCGCCATCTTCGATCCGACCGGCTTTGCCGCGATCCGGACAGGGACGGCGGAAATCACCCGCCCCCTGTCCACCGGCATGAAGCGGACGGTGAGCGGCGTCAGCTCGATCGACGAGGTTCTGGCCGCCTATTGGCGCGCCGGCTCCCAGAATGTCGGCCTGCGCCGTCAGGTCGAGGCCGATCGCAACCGGATCATCGAGGCGAAGGGCATCGCGCAGGAAAATGCGCGGCTCAAGAAGCTGTTGAAGCTGGTCGATGTCGACAGCAGCGCCCTGCTGTCGGCGCGCCTGATCAGTTCGTCCGCCAGCAGCGCGCGTCGCTTCGCCCGGCTCAATGCCGGCAGCTGGCAGGGCGTGCGTCCGGGCATGCCGGTCCGCGCGGCCGAGGGGCTGATCGGCCGCGTCCATACCACCACGCCCAACACCGCCGAAGTGCTGCTGCTGACCGACACGAGCAATATCGTGCCGGTGCGCCGCGCCAACGACAATGTCCCCGCCATCTCCACCGGCGGCGGCGACGGATCGCTGGAGATCCGTGCGCTGGCGGCCGGTCGCAACCCGTTCAAGCCGGGCGATCTGCTGGTGACGTCGGGCATTGGCGGCATCTTCCAGCCCAATATCCCGGTCGCCGTGGTCGTCCGCGTCCAGGGCGAGATCGCCTATGGCGTGCCGCTTGCCAACCCGACCAAGGTCGATGCCGTGGTCGTGGAGCGCGCCTTCGAGCAGATCGTGACCCGCCCCGATCCGGGCGTGGCCGCGACCAGCGACCCCAATGGCCTGGCCGCCGGGAACGCCGCGACGCCATGATCGATCGCAATCTGCCGCCGGTTCCCCGCCTGGGCCGCCATCCGTCGCGCTGGCGCCTGGCGGGAACGCCGGTGGTGACCGTGATGCTGGGGTCGATGCTGACGATCCTGCCGGTCATCGCCCAATCGCCGGCGATGCCGCCCTTCGGCCTGCTGGTTCTGCTGGCCTGGCGGCTGCTGCGCCCGGAATTGTGGCGCGCCTGGGTCGGCCTGCCGCTTGGCCTGTTCGACGACATGATGAGCGGCCAGCCGATCGGCTCCGCCATGTTCCTGTGGACCGTGATGCTGATCGGGATCGACGCGATCGAGCATCGGCTCGTCTGGCGCAGCTATCGTCAGGACTGGTTAATCGCGACCATGGCGATTATCTTCTGCCTGGCCGGCGGCGTCTTCTTCGCGCGGATTACCGGCGGAGGTCCTGTGAAACTGTTGCTGGTCGCGCCCCAAATGCTCTGGACGATATTGCTCTTTCCCTTCGTCGTCCGGCAATGCGCCCGGATCGACCGCTGGCGCGTGATGGCATGAAATTCCCGACGCCCAAGCGCAAGATCGTCACCGAAGCCACCCAGAGTTTCACCTTCAGCCGCCGGGCCATGGTGGTCGGCGGGCTCCAAGGCGCGATCGGCGCATTGCTGGTTGGCCGCATGGGCTGGATCAGCATTGCCGAGAATGAGAAATATCAGCTCCTGTCGGAAAGCAATCGCGTCAACCTGACGCTGATCCCGCCCCGGCGCGGCTGGATTGTCGATCGCAACGGCCGGCCGCTGGCCAATAACCGCACCGATTTCCGCGTCGACCTGATCCCGCAGCGGATCGTCGATGCCGAGGCGACGGTGGGCCATCTGGCGCAACTCCTCTCGCTCCAGCCCGACGATGTCGATCGGATCAAGGAGGAACTGGACAAGTCGGCCGGCTTCCGTCCGGTCCAGGTCGCCGACAAGCTGACCTATGACCAGTTCGCCGCCGTTTCCGTCCGCCTGACCGACCTGCCCGGCGTCGCGCCGAGCCAGGGCTTTTCGCGCCATTATCCCGCCGGTGCCACGGTCGGCCATCTGCTCGGCTATGTCGGCGCGGCGACCGCGGAAGACTATAAGAAGCGCAAGGATCCGCTGCTCATCACGCCGGGCTTCAAGGTCGGCAAGGACGGGCTGGAGCGCGCCTATGACGAGCATCTGACCGGCAAGCCCGGCGCCAAGCGGGTGGAAGTCACCGCACGCGGCAAGATCGTGCGCGAATTGACGACGCGGCCCGACACACCCGGCAATCCGATCAAGCTGACGATCGACGCCGGCCTGCAGGAATATGCCGGCCGGCGCCTCGCCACCCAGAGCGGCGCGGTGGTGGTGATCGACTGCCATAATGGCGATGTGCTCGCCTGCGCATCGATGCCCAGCTTCGACCCCAACAGCTTTTCCGACGGCATCAGCCATCTGGAATGGGAAATGCTGTCGAAGGACGACCATGTCCCGCTGCGCAACAAGGTGCTGCAGGGCCTCTATCCACCCGGATCGACGGTCAAGCCGATGGTGGCACTGGCATTGCTGGAGGCGGGCGTATCGCCGGCCGAGACGGTGAGTTGCGGCGGCGCGATCCGCGTCGGCAACACATTGTTTCACTGCCACAAGAAGCGCGGCCACGGTCCGCTCAACATGCGCGGCGCGATCGCCCAGAGCTGCGACATCTATTTCTACCAGATGGCCCAGCGGATCGGCATGGAACGGATCGCCAGCATGGCCCGGCGCGTCGGCATGGGCCAGCGCTTCGACCTGCCCTTCCCCAGCCAAAGCTATGGCACGGTCCCGGACCCGGCGTGGAAGCTCAAGAAGTATAACCAGAAATGGCAGGTGTACGACACCGTCAACGCGACCATTGGCCAGGGCTATATGCTGATCAATCCGCTACAGATGGCGGTGATGGCAGCGCGGCTGGCGACCGGACGACAATTGATGCCCAATTTCCTGCATGGTGCGGCCCGGCCCGAGCCGGCACTGGTCGGCGTGCCCGAGGAGCATCTGGTGACGATCCGCGACGCGATGAGCGCGGTGGTCAATGGCGGCGGCACCGGCGGCGCGGCACGGATGAGCATTCCCAATGTGCTGATCGCCGGCAAGACCGGCACCGCGCAGGTGCGTCGCATCACCATGGCGGAGCGCGCCGGCGGCGTGCGCGGCAATGCCGGCCTGCCCTTCAAGCTGCGCGACCACGCCCTATTCCAGGGCTTCGCGCCGTTCGACAATCCCCGTTATGCCATCGCCTGCATCATCGAACATGGCGGCCACACCATCCGCAATGAGGATGCGCCGATGATCGCCAGCGATACCATGTCCTATCTGTTCGATCCGCAGAAGGCGATGGAGAAGCTGGTGACGCTGGAAAAGGGCTGGGGCGGCACCCCGGCCGAACGCCAGGCCCGGCAGATGGCCGCCTTCCGCCTGGCCAAGGCGATCGAGAAGGGACAGGCGCCGCCACCGGCGGCGGCGGCCGCCAATGGTAGCGAGGCCGCCAATGCGACCGCGCCGACCGCCAGCACGCCCGCCGCCAGCACGCCCGCCGCCAGCCCGCCACCACCAGCAACGCCCCCGGCGGACGCCGATGATGGCGACGACCTGCCCGCGCCCCCCGGTCCTGGAAACCCGTAATGAGCATCATACCCCAGTCCGTCACCGAATTTCCCTGGCGCGTGCTGGGCCTGCTTGCCGCCATTGCCCTGTTCGGGACGCTGGTGCTCTACAGCGCCGCGGGCGGCAGCATCACCCCCTGGGCAATCAACCAGGGGGTGCGCTTCGTCATCTTCGCCGTCATGGCGCTGGTGCTGAGCCGCATCCCGCTGGAGCTGTTCGCCCGCTTTGCCTTCCCCGCCTATGGCGCGGTGCTGGTGTCGCTGGTGCTGGTGGAACTGATCGGTGGCGTTGCCGGTGGCAGCCAGCGCTGGATCAACCTGGGCTTCATGCAGTTGCAGCCGTCGGAATTCATGAAGCCGATCATCGTGCTGGCGGTCGCCCGCTTCTATGCGATGCTGCCAGTGGGGGAAATCCGCCGCTGGAACGCCATCTGGCCCGCGTTGGTGCTGATCGGCGTTCCCTGGGCGCTGGTGCTGGTACAGCCGGATCTGGGCACTGCGACGATGATCCTGGCGGGCGGCATCACCGTCATGTTCCTGGCCGGCCTGCCGCTGCGCCTGTTCATCGGCTCCGGCCTCACCGTCGCCGCGATCATCCCGATCGCCTTCAGCTTCCTGCATGACTATCAGAAGAAGCGCGTCCTGATATTCATGGACCCGGAAAGCGATCCGCTGGGCGCGGGCTATCATATCAGCCAGTCGAAGATCGCGATCGGCTCCGGCGGCATTTGGGGCAAGGGCTTTCTCCAGGGCACGCAGAGCCATCTCCAATATCTGCCCGAAGGCCATACCGACTTCGTCTTCGCCACCATGGCGGAGGAATGGGGCATGGCCGGCGGCGTGTTCCTGATCGGCGCCTTCATGCTGCTGTTCCGCTGGGGCATCCGCGTGTCGCTGCGCACGCCCGACAAGTTCGCGCGTCTGGTCGCAGCGGGCCTTACCACCACCATCTTCTTCTACATGGCGATCAACCTGATGATGGTGATGGGCCTTGCCCCCGTGGTCGGCATCCCCCTGCCCTTCATGTCCTATGGCGGTTCGTCGATGCTGACCGTCATGCTGTGCGTAGGCATCATCATGTCGATCGACCGCTCGACCAGGCGCACCACGCGCATCGGCAACTGGGCCTGAGCGGTCGATCGAGAAAAAATTGTGCGATAACGCAATTTACTGTTTGCAGAATCAAATGTGCCTGCTAACAGCCCGCCCACACCGAAGCGATCAGTCACCAAGACTGACCGGCAACGGAATGGACGCATAGCTCAGTTGGTAGAGCAGCTGACTCTTAATCAGCGGGTCCTTGGTTCGAGCCCAAGTGCGTCCACCAAATCCTGCATCGGCCTGATGCAGGTTCGATCCTCCAGCGGATCGCTTATAGGCCAGTGTGGACGCATAGCTCAGTTGGTAGAGCAGCTGACTCTTAATCAGCGGGTCCTTGGTTCGAGCCCAAGTGCGTCCACCAAACTTTCCTAGAAAATACAGCAACTTACCCCACATGGGGCCAGCTTCCGAACGCTGCTAGCATTTCCATGCTAGCACTATGCTAGCCGCGCAGCAGGCTCCGCTAGCAGCCCAAACGCCCATCATAGCAGCGCCCCACACCAGATAGGTGCAGGGCGCTGACGCGTCGGTTTTCTCGGATCAGAGCGTTTTAAGATGCTCTTTGAGATGGTAGCTCAACTCAAGCATAGCGACCGGTAGCTTTGCACGCACATCGCCCAATGCCATTTCCTCGATCGCATATTCGACATACTTCGGTCGGTCTGGGATAGGATGCCGAGGAACGTGAATGCGATAAACATTCCGCCAAGGGATAGACCTCCACGCCGCTTCATATCCGGTATCGTCAGGGTCGAACGGTCGCCAAACCGCCACAGTGCCATAGTCGACTTGGACTGTGCCAAATTGCAGCTTTTGCTCGGGCACCCGCCGTAGCGAGTATATTACGCGGGCCTTGGCTGACGATGCACCATCAAGACAGACCGGCTGAGTATTATCGATGTCCCCGCGCACTGATTCTCTTTCCTATCGTTGCTCTTGAGCACGGTAAGGGAGTGCAGTCACCTGTCTAGCGCACCGTTGCTCGCGCTCCATGTCCCGTCATGCTCCCAGCGACGGAGGGCAGCGACGACCGCCACCATATCGCGCCGGTCCAGCGCCCCGCTCTCAATGCCAGGCAGCACCTCCTGCTCAACCCAAGCGTCAAACGACCCGAAAAGGACAGTGAACGGGGACGACCGCAAATCCGCCATTAGGCGCTTTTGCGGCTGTTTGGCGCCGGCATCTCCAAGTCGTCTGGGCCACCCCATCGGCACGAAAAAAGCCGCTGAAAACCGGATGATCCGGCCTCCAGCGGCTTGCCCCGAATGGTCACGTCCGTCAATGTGGTGTAATTTCGGTGCTGGCCATCGGGCTGCATTTTCAGGCGGCCTTGGGTGTAATCTGTAGCGGCTGAACCTCCTCGGTTATGGGTGTGGCAAGGGCGGCCATGCCCTCGATCTGCATGT